>JAPKAX010000145.1 GCA_028825025.1 Rhodospirillales bacterium
AATTTAGGTAACAGTCGCCGGTACAGCCAATCGAAATCCAGATTCGTAGAGGGAATCTCGTCCGGGTAGAGCTTTGTTTTAATTAAGACAATAAATGCCAGAATAGAGAACATGAGCAGCTGTAGCTGTGTGATAACGTGCTCTGTTGTATAGGGAACAAAATCAACAGGGTAGGGTAATATGGCGTAAAGGTATTCGGGGAATACACCAATGAATATGCATAAAAAGGCGGTTATACCCATGGCTAATAGCATATTTAAGGGCGCTTCTTTGGGGCGCTTGCCACTGTCGTGGGCAAAGAACGCGAAATAAGGAATTTTTATACCCGAATGCTCCATCACACCAGCAGATGCCATAACCAAAATACCCCATATGAGCCAATGCCCATCGCCAGCTGCGGCTGTTAAAATCATCGATTTACTAATAAATCCACTGAACAGCGGGAAGGCTGAAATTGACATCGCCCCGACGGTGCAAAAAAATGCGGTAAAGGGCATCGACTTATAGAGGCCACCAAGTTCAGACGCTTTGGCGGTTCCTGTGCGGTGTAATACGGCACCCATAGACATAAACAGCAATGCCTTGTAAAGAATATGCGAGAACGCATGCGCTGCGGTTCCATCCAATGCCAAGGGTGTGCCGATACCAATGCCGACAACCATGAAGCCCAACTGGTTGTTCAAGCTGTATGCCAAAACTTTTCTCAGGTTGTTTTCAATAACAGCAAAGAAAATCGGAAAGGCAGTCATTACGGCGCCGATATAGATTAAAACCTCAGTCCCCGCATAGCCCCGCGCGAGTGCGTAAACGGCAAGCTTGGTTGTGAAGGCTGATAAGATAACGGTTCCCGTTGGCGTTGCTTGTGGGTACGAATCTTGTAACCAGTTATGCAGCAGCGGAAAGGCACATTTGATCCCGAAAGCGAGGAAAATTAACTTACCAGCTAGGGTCTCGATACCAATGGCATTAAACGCCAAAGACCCGGTTTCAGAAAACCAAAACAGGATGCCCGCAAGCAAGATCACGCCAGAGCCGATCTGGATAATCAAATAACGCATTCCAGCCCGGTATGCTTGTTCGTTGCGGCTTGCCCAAATTAGGAATACAGAGCTAACTGCGGTCAGTTCCCAGAACACAAATAAAGAGATTAAATCTCCAGCAAATACCGCAGAAATGCCACTTCCCGCATAAACCAATGCAGAAATTTCTTGAACCGGATCGTCTTGATGTAAGGCAAACAAAACGCCTAAGAATGCTGCCAGCGAGAATACATACCCCCAAACTAGCGCTAACTTATCAACCCGCAATGGCTCTAAGTGATAACCCATGAAGGTTATGGATTGTACATCGCCAGGTTCTAGACCCAAAATGTACCAAAACGCCAAAACGGGTAACAAAAGTAAATAGGCACGGCGCACAACGAGCGGCAGGATTGGCACCAGAACGGCACCAACTATCAAAATCAAGCCGGGGCTGAAAAGGTACTCATTCATCATAATAGTCTTCTTTGCGCATTAGGACTTTTCGAAGTTCCTTACCAATCAAAACAATACCGATAAACACGACAAAGCCGTAAAAACCATAAAACCCAAACCAGTGTTCAACGGCGAAGTGGGCATGCTTTTCATAGAAAAATTCAGCGACCAACAAACCCGCACAAATTATGACAACACCAATGATCAGTTTTCTGATGTTATTCGGGTTATCTAGCCAGTATTTTTTGTCGTCGCTCATCCGTTTGCACCTTCAAGTATAGGAAGCAAGAAAGCTTGAATTCGATCTGCATAAAAAAACAGAACAAAACAGCCCATAGCCGTGAACGCCAAGGCGCCAACGCAAGCAATAGGTGCTTCTCTCATGGTACCGATTTTCCATTGATTAGCACCTCCCGCATCACCGGGGTGGTGCGCCGCTTCTGCATCGTGACCTTGGTCGTCGTGGTCGTTTTGGGTTTCAGGGTCGGGGTCGTTGTAGAAAGCACGAACCACGATTGGGATTAAATATGCAACGTTAAGCAATGAGGAAATCATCAACACAGCTACAAAAATTATTTGCCCAGTGTCGGCCGCTGCCAAGGCCAAATACCATTTACTCCACACACCACCAAACGGCGGCAGGCCAATAATTGATAAACTGGCGATCAAAAAGCAAATGAAGGTTATCGGCATTTTTCGACCCAGACCGTTCATCTGGCTAATTTCCGTCTTATGGCTGGCAACCATAATTGCGCCTGCACAGAAAAACAGGGTGATTTTGCCAAATGCGTGCATGACAATATGCATTGCACCACCAAGAATCCCCAAACTGCTGGCCATCATAGCGCCCAAAATAATGTACGAGAGCTGGCTGATTGTCGAATACGCCAGCCGCGCTTTTAAATTATCTTTTCGCATGGCAATAATTGATGCCAGCAAAATGGTTGTTGCCGCCATGTAGGCGATCCATAGTCCTGCATCGGTTGCCTGCAATAAATCAATACCGAAAATATAAACCGTGACTTTTAGAACAGTGAACACACCTGCTTTAACAACTGCAACCGCATGAAGTAATGCGCTCACTGGGGTCGGGGCGACCATGGCAGCGGGTAACCATCGGTGAAACGGCATGAGGGCCGCTTTACCAATACCGAAAATATAAAGTGCCAAAAGAACTGAAACCATAACGGGAGCTACTTTGCCCTCAAGAATCCCTCCCGGAGTGAAGTCCAAGGTCCCGGTTAGGGTGTAGGTCCAGACGATGGCTAGCAATTGAAGCGCAATCGAAGTGCCAATTAAAATGCCTAAATAAATACGTCCAGCGCGTTTCGCTTCTGGTGTGCCGGAGTGGGTGACCAGTGGGAAGGTCGAGATGGTTAGAATTTCGTAGAATACGAACAACGTCAGCATATTGCCGGAAAAGGCGATACCTAAAGCGCTTGAAATAGCGACGGCAAAGCAGATGTAAAACCGAGTTTGGTTCTGTTCGTGGTGACCACGCATGTAACCTACCGTGTATACGGTGGTGATTATCCACAGAAAACTAGCGATACCAGCAAACACCATACCCAACGGCTCGACTACAAACGAAATGCTAAGACCCGGCAGCATATTTCCGAATACCCACGAGGGGCGATCGCCGGCTGATACGTTATCGAAAAGAGAAGCAACCATCACAAAAACGATTACTGCTGTAATAAGCGTTACGGATTCCCGCAAATTAGGCGATTTACCGGTAATCCAAATACCAAAGGCACCCAAAAGTGGCAGGCCAATGGACCAAGGAATGATTTGTTCTGGTGTCATTTTAATCCGCCGATCAGCGCTTCAGCAGCGCGCCCGGCAATATCCATCGTTGTTGTGCCATCTATACCAAAATAATAAGCCGCACCGATTAATGTAAGCATAGGGATCATCATCATTAGGGGCGCTTCCTTGACGGCTGCACGACCTGCGGGGGCGGCTTGGAAGTAAACGACCTCTATCACGCGCCATATATATATGACTGCCATCAACGAGCTGATAACGATCAAAACAGCAATGGGCCACCAGCCTTTTTCAAGGGCCGCTTGAAGCAAGGCCCATTTGGAAACAAAACCAACGGTTAGCGGAACCCCAATAAGGCTAAGGCCGCCCAAAACAAATGCACCCATGGTAACAGGCATTTGTTTTCCAAGACCTGCCATATCGTCCAATTTGGCAGAACCAATGCGGTAAACAACACAGCCCATAACCATAAACAATCCGCCTTTTATCATAGCGTGATTGAATAAATGAACAAGACCAGCTGAAACGCCTAGTACGCTGTTCATGCTCAGGCCCAAAATCATATAGCCAATTTGCGCTAGGGATGAATAAGCCAGCATACGTTTGATATTAGTTTGATATATCGCCACGGCGGAGCCCGCGAACATGGCAACAATCGCCATCGCTATCAAAACATCACTAATTTGGACGGCTTCCAAAATATCTACACCGCCAAAAATCGTGAAAATAACCCGGACCAAGGCATAGACCGCAACTTTGGTTGCCGTAGCTGCCAAAAACACAGTGACGACAGAAGGCGCGAAGGCATAAGCGTTAGGTAACCACATGTGTAGGGGAAATAACGCGAGCTTGACGCACAAGCCAACCGTCATAAATGCAAGCGCCGCTTGAACCGTACGGTTGTCGGCAATATCTGGAATAAGGTTCCCTAAATCGGCAATGTTCAAGCTGCCGGTTTGCATATAAAGCAAGCCAACGCCAACGATGTAAAACGTTGCACCCAACGTTCCCATTATCAGATATCTGTAGGCCGCGGTCAAGCCGCGTCTGTCTTTGCCCATGCTGATCAACACATAAGTTGAAAGGGCTGAAATTTCTAGGAAGACAAACAGATTGAACGCATCTCCGGTTACTGTAATGCCCAGTAATCCAGTTTCGCACAGCAATAACATGGCGTAGAAAATATAAAGCCGGTCGTTATCTATCTCTTTTTCAGCGCTCAATTTAGCGTACGGTGTAACCACTGCACCAATGCTGGTGACAATAACCAAAACCCAAGCGTTGAGCATATCAACGCGGTACTCGATCCCCCAAGGGGCAGCCCATCCGCCAAGCTCGTAAATAATTTCGCCTGTTGCCATTACTTGCTGCATCAGTGTGATTGAAATCGCTAAACAGATCCAGCTGATTACCGTTGCAAGCGCCCAAGTAACATTGGCGTTGCGAATGAAGACACAGAGAGGTGCCGCCATAAGCGGGATAATGATTTGCAGGACAACAAGATGATCAGTAATCATGCGTCACTTTCCTGCTCGAGTATGTCGTCATCTTCAATGGTGCCGTATTCCTCGTTAATGCGAACTACCAACGCCAATCCCAAAGATGTGGTCGCAACGCCAACCACAATAGCTGTCAGGATCAAAACGTGGGGTAGGGGATTCGAGTAAATTTCTATTCCATCAGCCAAAATGGGGGCTGTACCGCCGGTGACCTTGCCCATGGTGATATACAACAAAAAAACAGAGACCTGAAAAACGTTCAAGCCAACGATTTTTTTAACAAAATTGCCTTGAGCTATAACGATATAAAACCCCATCATCATCATAACAACGACGATCCAGTAAATTAGCTGTCCTGGAAATTCCATCATTTACGTCCCCGACCTGTAAAGGCAATAAAGATCGTAATCATGGCGCAACACACCGTAACCCCGACGCCCAACTCAACCAATAAAATACCTAAGTGTTGGCCGTGGATCGGGTCGTGTGCTAAGGCGTTATAGTCCAAAAAATTTTCACCTAAAAACAAAGTGGCAACGCCAACCCCTGCATAAATCAAAACACCAACAGCCAATCCACCACGGGTGATCCATGCAGGCACCGCTTGGCGGGTTTTGTCGACGCCAAAAATTAGGGCATATAAAATAAAGGCAGCAGCAAAAATCACGCCTGCTTGAAATCCGCCGCCGGGGCCAAAATCACCATGCCATTGAACATAAAGGCCAAACAGCAGAATAAATGGAATCAGAAATTTAGAAATAACGCGAAGGATAACCCTATGTTGCATGATGCGCATATCAGCTCTTTTCATGTCTTAGCCTCCCGCTCAACATCTTCTTTTTTACGCCTACGCCGCCCGCGTCCAATGATCGCCAAAACGCCCATGGCCGCTGTAAAAATAACAAACGTCTCGCCTAACGTATCGTAACCCCGGTAGCTGGCTAAAACTGATGTTACAACGTTCGGTAGGTCAATCTCTTGGGCTGATTGGTTCAAATATCTGGGTGCAACATGCTGATGAATAGGGGCCTTGCCATCGCCATAATTAGGCATTTCCAAAGTTCCATAAATGAGCACGGCTCCAGTTATGATAGATAAGATTGCAGCTGGAACTGCGCGGCTTTTGGATGTGGTTTTTTCTTCGGTGGTGGTCAACGCCAATGTGCCCAACATCAAGACGGTAGATACCCCAGCCCCCACAGCCGCTTCTGTGAAGGCAACATCAACTGCGTCCATTAGAACATATATGGCAGCAGCCAATAAACTGAACAAGCCGGTTAAAATTACGACTGAAAATAAGTAGCGAATGCGGATGATGGCAAAAGCCGTTATCAGCATAAACCCCAGCAGAACGATTACGATTAAGTCTTCGATGGCCCGGCCTCCTGTTTTGATGAACCGTCATCGTCTTCAACTTCAGCAACCAAGCCACCATTAATAGCGGCACGGGCAAGGGCGTAGGTTGAGGTGGGGCTGGTGAAAAATACAAAGACCAGAATCAAAAGTAACTTACCGGTGATCAGCGTTAGACCCGCTTGAAACATCAGCCCTATTAAAATCAAGCCAATACCCATGGTATCGATTAAGCTCGCACCATGCATCCGGGCGAACATGTCGGGTAAACGGACAAGACCCAATCCGCCAATTAAACAGAATATGCCACCACCAATAATGAAAGCCCAGCTTACGATATTTAAAATTATATCCATCAGATGTCACCCGGGTCATTATCGTACGTGGGGTGCCCCATGTGATCATACGTAACGAATTTTGTCACAGCAATGGTGCCAATAAAATTAATCAGGGCATAAACCAAGGCTAAATCTAAAAACTCAGGTCGACCGGTCATAAACCCATGAATAGAGATCAAGACAACGGTTAACGTTCCAAACGAGTTAATTGCTAGAATTCGGTCATAAACGCTCGGCCCTTTTAAGGATCGAAATAGGGCCATTGCCATGGTCACAAGAACCGCAGTTGCACCAGCTATAAACATCATGTTTCTCTCTCCGGTTTGGGGGGGGCATCTTCGGAGGAATCTTTCATGACTGGTTGCTGTGTAATCATCGGGTAGCCTTTATCCAATTCAAGCGCTGTGACCTTTTGATCCATTTCACCAGTCAATAACCCATCATAGGACCCTTCAGTTAGGGAGTGGATTAAAAAATCTTGTCCTTCAACGTCCAAAGTTACCGTGCCTGGTGTTAACGTGATCGAATTAGCATAGGTTACCAATCCGACTTCTGAAACTTGAGATGCTTTAATATGCATAAGGCGAGGGCGGACGGAAGAACCGTTTTTTAAAATAGCTATCGCAACATCCATGTTCGCCAATACGATTTCCCATGCTAACCACGGGAAATAGGTCAAACTGCCGATGGCTAAATGGATTGGGTGCGTTTCATGGTCAATGGCATCCATGCGATGACAAATCCATATGATGAATAAAATGGAACCCGCGCCAAGGCCTAAAATAAGTACAAGTGTAAGGCCAGATAATACCCACCAAATACCACTTAATATTACTGCTAAGCTGATTGCGTGAAGCAAGCGCCAATCCCCATTTAAAAATCATTTATCGCATTAGTTTATATATTTTCATTCATTAAACCATGCGTATTATAAATCTAAAGACATAAATTAAATCAACATGACATTATGAATAATTTTAGAAAAGTAAATTGTTTGTTAATATTTTTTTGTGGACTGATTATATATTTTTTACTTAAATTGTTGATTGTAAATGAAAAATAATGGACATGAAGAAATGAATAAACATCTAATTATCTTATTTTCGTTGTTCTTAATCATTGGTTTAATTGGAATAGGAGAAGCTCAAACTTCCGAATCATTTCGTCTATCAAGTTTAGACATTCGTTCAGGGGATCGGGTCCATTCTTTTACAATTGAAATTGCGGAAACAACAAGCCAACGGTCCCAGGGTCTTCAATACCGAAAAGCCATGGCTTCGGATTACGGCATGCTGTTTGATTTTAAAAAATCTGTTCCTGTAACTATGTGGATGAAAAACACATCTATTTCGCTCGATATTTTATTTATTAGTGAACAAGGGATCATAATAAATATTGCTCGGAATACAAAACCATATTCACTTGGCTATATTAATGCCGCTGGGCGTGTAAAAGGGGCTTTAGAGTTATTGGCTGGAACAACGAAGCGCCTAAATATTAAAGCCGGAGATACGATTATTCATCCATTATTTTGAAATAATATTAAGTACCTAAGATATTTTTGGAATGTTTGTTTCTAGATGTAGTTCTTCACATTTATGTTTTTCAATTATGTGACTGATAACAGTAACAATATTTGTAATGGTTTCTCCGTCATTTGAAATTGGTAACCCCAGTTGATCTTGAACTTTCTTCTAGGTTGTTCTCTCAGCTATATGAAGTTGATCGGTTTGTTTGAACAATCGAGACTGGTTTTATAAGTGGATGCAGACACTTGTTCTGCTGCCACCGGTATTGGCAACTGCGCATTGAAGTAAGCCTAATCGGTTGTCTGTCCGTCAAACGATGAATGTGTGCGTTTCGTATTGTAGAAGATCATGTGTTTTCCGATTGCCGCGCGAGCCTCAGAAACGGTGTTATAGGCATCTAGGTAAACCTCTTGATATTTGATTGTTCGCCACAGCCTTTCTACGAAGACATTATCCCGCCAAGCTCCT
>JAPKAX010000146.1 GCA_028825025.1 Rhodospirillales bacterium
GACGAGAAACACTTGAATTAATCCCCATCACCCCTCATACACTATTCGATTCAATGACACAGTGCTTTTGCTTGTCATTACCCGCTAAACGATGCGGATTTCCATCTATTTAAATAGGCGATCGATGCAACTACGTAAATGGCAACAAGAAATCATCGACAAGTTCCCGTCGATCATAAGACAACACAACCGATTTATCTTAAAAGCCCCAACAGGTGCCGGAAAAACCGTGCTTGCAAGCGAGCTGATCGAACGGTTCTATAAAGGTAAAAAAATTGTCGTATTGTGCCATCGACTGGTGCTTTTAGAGCAGCTTGAAAGAGCACTTAACAAAAAGCACGTCGTTCGCAAACTAGCGGTCTCCGACAAAGGAGAAGCATTTGATGGCTACGATGTTTTACTGTCGACCAGTATGCGGGCAAAATCAATGCTCGCGGATGCCATCCCTAAGGCTGATTTAATCATTGTCGACGAAGCCCACCGCGTATCACCAAATGGGCAAGGCTACAAATGGATTCTCGACGAATTTAAAAATAACGGCAAACAAACCGCGCAACTTATGGGCCTGACCGCATCGCCTGAGCGCCGCACCGGCGACCAGCGCGACCAGCTTAATTTAGCCTTCGATGCGATTATCGATTGCGCCAATATTGAAGACTTAATAAGCGAAGGCGTTTTGGTGCAGCCCGTTTACCGCCCGCATTTTGTCCATGATTTGGATTTGCGCAGCATTGATATCACCTCAGGCGATTTCCCAGTTGCAACATTGGCCCCAGCGATTATCAAATCATCGATGATCGATTATGCCATCTGGAGCTACAGCGAAGAACGTGAAAAAATTACAAACAAACCCGTATCCGCATGGTTTTGTGCAGATATCAGCGTTGCGGAAGCAACTCTGGAGGCCATTCAAAAAGCAGGAATTGAGGCGGCTCTTGTGACAGCAGGAACGCCGCTTAAAGAACGCATGCGGCTTTTGAAGTGCCATGAAAAGGGCGAGATCGAGGCGATGGTTTCCGTTGGTGTGCTTGCTGAGGGTTGGGATAATCCGTTTTGTAATATTATTGTCCATTTAAGACCAACCCTGTCGAAGGTCCTTTGGGGACAATCGGTGGGACGTGGTCTTCGGTCCGCGCCCGGTAAAACGAAATGCGTTGTTATTGATGTGAGTTCCAACTGGAGCACGTTTGGCCCTGTGGAAAAGTTAGAGTGGAGCCTTTGGAGCCACCGACGTTCATATTTACAATATATGAACCGCTTTAATTGGATTGGCCAACAGCAAGATGGCGAAGAAGATAACGAAGTACATTTGCTGTGTAACAATAAATTATCGAACGGAACTCGGTGTTCGCTGATCTACAAAAAAGATACATACGAAAACGACACCTGCCCCGTCTGCAACACCTATGCAGCAATCGATATTTATAAAGAACAGAAACTAGACAGTTCGCTGAGCGAAAACAAATTGCACACCCTGTTCTTCGAGCGCGTCCCTAAAGTCTATGGCGAGATGAATTTATCTATCTGGAATACTTTGGACCGCATGGCATGGAAATCCGCGACACCTAAGGAGCAGGTGTTCCTGACTTTCTGTATGGCTTTTGCTGAAGTTTCTGGAGATGCAACGGATTCAGAATCCGATTATTGGGATGCGGCACTTATAGCAGAAACTCATATCCGCGGATATTTGGTCGAGAATAAATTTCAGATCGTAAAGCAGAAAGAATTTGATCTGTCGCATATTGCCGATGGGATGATGGCCGGAACGATTATTCGGGCGCTTCAAGCAAACTTTGGCATTTCATTGTGTGGTGGCGTGTTCGAGACAAATGATGGCCCTGAGATTGAGCGAAAATACCAAAAAGCAATTAAGATTGCCGAACGGTTATCCATGATCGGATGTTCATCACAAGATAATCTGCCCTATTTCAATGCCAGCGATCATTTGGCTTCTCTATAAACTCTAGTAAATTTCTATAGGTTCCCGCGCCATGCGCGTCTCTGATTTTGATTTTGAACTTTTGCCCGAACTTATTGCTCAGCACCCAGCTGAGCCACGTGATTCTGCACGCCTACTTCACGTTCCCGTAAATGCAGCGTTTTCCGACCTATCCGTGCGGGACCTCCCCAGTTTATTGAAGCCGGATGATTTGATTGTTACCAACGATACCCGCGTCATCCCAGCCCGCTTAACCGGCAAAAAAGAAAGCGCGGCCCCAACTGGACCTAACCAAGGCGGAGCCAAAATTGAAGTCACCTTGCATAAATCAGAAGGCCCCAATATTTGGCGCACTTTTGCCCGCCCTGCGAAAAAGTTAAAACCAAACGATACCATCCAATTCGCGCCTGACTTTTCTGCTGTTGTCGAAAAAAAGGGCGGTGCTGGCGAAGTCATTCTTCGGTTTAATTTGTCAGGAATTGCGCTTTTGGATGCGCTGCGCACACATGGCGTCATGCCCTTGCCGCCATATATCAAGCGCCCCCGTGAAGGCGAACAAGCCGATCAAAAGTCGTATCAAACGCTGTTTGCTGAAAAAGATGGGGCCGTAGCAGCGCCCACCGCCAGCCTTCATTATACGCCGGAACTTATTCAAGCGATCAAAGACCGAGGCGTGCAAATTGTACAGCTAACATTGCATGTGGGTGCGGGAACATTTTTACCGATTAAAGTCGACGACACCCAAGACCACGTTATGCATGCGGAATGGGGCGAAATTAGTGCTGATGCAGCCCAACAGATCAATCAAACAAAGCAAAAAGGTGGGCGCGTTATCGCATCAGGAACCACATCTTTGCGCTTATTGGAATCAGCCACATCCGTAGACGGTGTCGTTAGCGCATTCCAGGGCGAGACGGATATTTTTATTACACCGGGCTACAAATTCCGCGTGGCTGATTTAATACTCACCAATTTCCATCTTCCCAAATCAACACTCTTCATGTTGGTTGCGGCCTTCGCCGGACTGGATAAAATGAAACAGGCCTATCAACACGCCATGGACAAAAACTACCGTTTTTATTCTTATGGCGACGCATCCCTATTGGAACTGGTGGAAATTTCGCCTAAAGAGAGTTCATGAGCGATTTAAAATTTATGATTTTAAGAACCGACGGGCAAGCCCGTTTAGGTACTTTGTCCACCGCGCATGGTGACATCAGCACCCCGGCCTTCATGCCTGTAGGCACAGCCGGCACGGTCAAAGCGATGACACCGGAAGCGGTAGCCGATACCGGTGCGCAAATTATTTTGGGCAATACGTACCATTTGATGCTGCGCCCGGGTGCGGATCGGGTTGATCATTTTGGCGGCCTACACAAATTCATGAATTGGCCCGGCCCGATTTTAACTGATTCCGGCGGATTTCAGGTTATGTCGTTAAAGGGGCTTCGGAAAATGAGTGAAGACGGAGTTGTTTTCAAATCCCACATCGATGGCTCATCTCATAACTTAACGCCTGAATATTCCATGGAAATCCAACATAAGCTTGATTCAAACATCACAATGGTTCTGGATGAATGCACGCCTTTCCCGGTAACAAAAAAAGAAGCCGAGACATCGATGCAACGCTCCATGCGCTGGGCGAGGCGCTCTAAAGACGCATTTGTTAAGCGCGATGGCTATGGTTTGTTTGGCATCGTACAAGGCGGCATTTACTCTGAATTACGCCGCGAATCAGCTGAATATCTAAAAGAAATTGAGTTCGATGGATATGCGGTAGGCGGCTTGGCGGTTGGCGAAGGCCAAGAAATGATGTTCAAAGTTTTAGAAGACACAACACCGCATTTACCGGTCGATCGGCCCCGATATTTGATGGGCGTTGGAAAACCGGCTGATCTTGTCGGTGCTGTGATGCGGGGCATTGATATGTTCGATTGCGTGCTTCCAACGCGGTCTGGGCGGACCGACCAAGCGTTCACCCGCATGGGCCAGCTAAATATGCGAAACGCCCGCCACAAGAACGATACACGCCCGATCGATCCCGAATGCACCTGCTACGCCTGTAAAAACTATTCGCGCGGTTACATCCATCATTTGGGACTGTGCAAAGAAATTTTGGGTGCTACCCTGCTTTCATGGCATAATCTCCATTATTATCAGGATTTAATGCGGGGAATTCGCGGTGCTATTGCAGAAGACGACTTAGAAACTTTTGCGGAACAGTTCACGGCAGAACAAGCCGCCGGCGATATGGACCCCATTTAACGATCAACGCTTGAGGATACTATGAACGAAAATCAATTTGTTGGCTTAAGCCAACTGGGTGGATCGAACTCAATTCCAGCAACCCCTGAAGAAGCACATCTAGAAGCCGTGCCTAACCCAGAAATCGGAACGGACTATTTAATCCGTTTCACATGCCCTGAATTCACTAGCGTATGCCCAGTTACTGGCCAACCTGACTTTGCTCATTTGGTCATCGACTACATTGCCGACCAATTGATTGTTGAAAGCAAATCGCTAAAAATTTATTTAGCCAGCTTTCGCAACCATGCTGCATTTCATGAAGGGTGCACGGTTGGAATCGGCAAACGGTTGGTTGAAACGCTAAGCCCAAAATGGTTGCGCATTGGTGGTTATTGGTACCCCCGGGGCGGCATTCCGATAGATGTGTTTTACCAAACCGGCGAAGCCCCTGCCAACGTATGGATACCCGACCAAGGCGTTGCAACGTATAGAGGACGGGGTTAACTCCCAAATTGGGGTGGGGTTAAATTATTTAATTCAAATTAGGAGACTATGTATGAAAGCGCGCGTTAAGTGGATTGAAGGCGACCAGTTTATGGGTGTAACAGCCAGCGGCCATGCCGTTGTAATGGAAGCATCCGCTTCAGAATCCAGCATTGGCCCGAGCCCGCTTGAAATGCTTTTGCTTGGTATGGGGGCATGTGCGTCTTCAGATGTCGTATCAATATTACAAAAAATGCGCCAGAACGTTGATGATGTAACGGTTGAAATAGAAGCCGAACGGGCCGACAATATTCCCCGCATTTTCACCAAAATTCATGCTGTATTTACGGTCATCGGAACTAGTGTATCCCTTGCGAAGGCCGAAGAAGCGGTAAAATTATCGGGCGAGAAATATTGCTCAGCATCCCGGATGTTGGAAAAGTCGGCCGACATCACCTTCGAGACGATCGTCGTCGAAACCGATTAAACGACTTTAGCCACATCACGGTTTTTGATCAAATACCAAACGATCAAAGCGCCTAGCATTTTGCTAACTGTCATCAAGATTACGCCTTGCACAGATGCAATGCCGATCATGCTTAAGAATATCAGGCTATCGATGGGGGTTCCCAGAGCGCTGGAATACAAAACTCGTTGGCTGAACGGCTTTTTGGTGAACGAGTAAACCGCCCAATCCAGAAATTCACTGACTAAAAACGCGCTTAAGCTTGCAAGGGCGATAAACGGATCGGCCATAAAATAACTAATTGCTGCAGCAACCAGCATTGCCAAAATAACCGAATGGCCAATTTCACGCTGGGCGAAATCGCGGACAACGAAAACAAAGCCAACTAATAAAGCGACCGGTGGCCATTTTTCACCGCCAGGCAAATCAACCATTGGCACCACAGAAAAGGCATAATTGACTGTAACGATCAAAGCGATATAGAGAGCTGTATATTTAAAGTTCATTCTGTGACACCTTTTAAAACAAATTCGACGGCTGAGTAACACATTCATTTGGAAATGGCGAGTCTATGGTTAAAGAAAAAATTAGAGCCAAAGCCAAAGCGTTAGGGTTTGATGCCGTTGGTTTCACATCTACGGTTGCAGCCCCCAGCGATGAACACGCCCTTTCTAAGTTTTTATCAAACGGATGGAACGGTGAAATGGCGTGGATGGAAAACACCAACGGGCGGCGCTCTAACCCACAAAAAACAATGCCCCGCGCTAAGTCAATTATTGTTCTTGGCATGAACTATGGCCCAACTGAAAACCCGCTGACAAACTTAGAACATACGGACCGGGGTAATATTAGCGTTTATGCACGAGCGACAAAAGATTACCACGACGTTGTAAAAAAGCGTCTAAAGCAATTAGGCCGTTGGTTGGTTGAGGAATATTCAGAAGACATTAAAGTTTTTGTCGACACAGCTCCGATCATGGAAAAACCATTAGCCGCCCGGGCTGGATTGGGCTGGCAAGCGAAGCATACAAATATTGTGTCCAAAGATTATGGCTCATGGTTATTTTTAGGTGAAATATTTACGGAACTTGATATCCCCCCCGATGCTCCCGCCGTCGATCATTGTGGAACATGCGATTTGTGCCAACAGGTATGCCCAACAAATGCTTTTCCAAAACCCTATGAATTGGATGCAACGAAGTGCATTTCATATTTAACCATTGAGCATAAATCCGAAATTGATCCCGAATTAATGAACAATATGGGTAATCACATATATGGCTGTGATGACTGTTTATCTGTTTGCCCTTGGAATAAGTTTGCTTCCCCAACGCAAGAAAAACAATTTATGCCACGCATAGAATTAACTGCACCACACCTAAAAGATTTAGCTGAATTAGACGACACAACATTCAGGAAAATTTTTGCCGGATCACCCATTAAAAGAACAGGCCGGGATCGCTTCGTGCGTAATGTTTTAATAGCCATCGGCAATAGCAATATAGCAGCACTTAAATTAAGCGCCCAGAAATTGACAAATGACCCTTCTGAAATTGTTGCCAACACGGCCCAATGGGCGTTATCTAAATTAGATCGCTTGGATAACTAATAAACGAAACGTATAGGACCCGCATTGTATGGATTTATATTCTATGACCCTTGGCTTAATAAATCTAAAGCGTGCCCTAGGCCTCTTTGCCGTTTCTCTATGTTTTATATCAGCAAATGCTCAGGCAGCTTCGAAATCATCTCTCACCAATGGCACCGTATTTCGCGATTGTTCCGATTGTCCTGAATTGGTTGTCGTTCCTTCTGGATTTTTCATCATGGGATTGAACGGAAGACGTAAAGCCGAACGGCCTGCACACCGTGTTAATATATCGGCCCCATTTGCTGTGGGACGATACGAAATCACTTTCGATCAATGGTATGCATGTTTAAAAGACCAAGTTTGCACCCACAATCCGAATGATCATAATTGGGGTACAGATGGCAGGCCGGTGATAAATGTCACATGGTATCAAGCCCAAACATATACAAAGTGGCTATCTAAAAAAACCGGCCACGCGTACCGCCTGCCATCAGAAGCAGAATGGGAGTATGTGCATAGGGCAGGTACAACAACCGCCTTCTGGTGGGGCAAAAAGCCCGGTGAAAACAACGCCAACTGCAAAGATTGCAAGAGCCAATGGAGCGCAAAAAGCTCAGCCCCCGTTGGCTCCTTCAGACCCAATCCTTTCGGCTTGTTTGATACCACAGGTAATGTGTTTGAATGGGTTTCAGATTGCTGGAATCCAAATCATGAGGGTTCACAACATACAACAGTACCGCGAATGACCGGGAACTGTAAATTTCGAGTTATTCGCGGAGGATCATTTTATTATTTTAATAAAGTTGCACGGGCATCATACCGCGCAAAAAACCCACCGGGCGTAAAGAGCTATTGGCTTGGGTTCAGAGTCGTACGTGAACTTCCTTAAAAATCCACGCACATGAGAACTAACTAAGCACCAGATGGAATGATTAAACTTTAACCGCCAAAGCACGCGCCATTTGGCTTAAAGCCTCTTGGTGGCGCTCATTTTCTATTTGTGCGAAATTGCGTGCAACTTCTAAACACATCCGTTGGCGCGTTGGTAAATCAGCATCATCCCGATCTCCCAAACCTTCAAAGAAGTAACCAACAGGAACACGAAGAACTTGTGCTATTTCAAAAAGCCGTCCTGCAGATATCCTATTTATTCCACGCTCATACTTGTGAGCTTGTTGATATGTAACACCAATAAGTTCAGCCATTTGCTGCTGGGACAGTCCCAACATAACCCGGCGCTCGCGAATTCGGATACCAACATGACGGTCCGTATCTGTCGCCCGATTAACAACCTCCGCGTCGCCACCAGCGCGTGCACCTAAAGTTGATCTATTTCCCATAACTTCTTCCTCCAATAATGCGTGGACTAGAACCCAGAAAATATAAGTACGCCCAAAAACAAACCGCTTTATAAAATCTTGTTATAAGTAAACATCAATCGTAGCCTAGTAATGTAGCAGATCTGTTTAATTACCAATGTATTTCTAAACACACATTAGTGGTAACATATATTATGGCTGGAAAATACACAAAACTGTATGTTTTAAAAATTCAGATATTAAGCCCTGTGAACGTTCGTTAACGTGATCTTCGGCATTTCAATGCCGCAATAAAAATAAGAGTGTATCAATTAAATAATTTTAACAGCAATCTCAACTTTTG
>JAPKAX010000393.1 GCA_028825025.1 Rhodospirillales bacterium
AGTGGCCCCTTTTTACCCCGCGTATTAGGTCCCTTATTGCTCTGCGATTGACAAGCAAGCCAATGATCCGCCTATTGCTAAATTATTTCGTATTTCAACTTGAAATATTATCAAAAATCATAAGGATCCTTGCAACCCATAGGATAAACACCCGTAATAACGGGATATTCACAGATCGCCGAGGAGCGCTCCAGATACTGGAACTTCAGACAAGCTATACTCTCGCACTTGTTCCGAATTTTGATCCAATCTCGTTGTGATTGCTTTAGGTGAGATTGCGCGCCAGCACCGATCCCCGCAGCCCTCATCACACGATAATTATTCGCCATTAAATCGTCTAAGTTGGAGAGTTCTAGATTGGCACATATTGTCTTTTCAACATAGGTCTCAGCCTTATTGCAATCAAATGATGCAGCATTAGCCTTGCCGAACCCTGGTAGGGTCAGGCACAAAACAGCCAGGCTCAACAGTCTCACAAAATGGGCAACGTAAAATAGCATATTCATTTCTCCAGATTGGATTTTTGCCCGAAAGTTAACTGCGACGCAAAAACTTCAAACAACTTACGTGCAACAATACGACCACTAAAACCACTGAGAAATACGTCAGAAAAGTCTAAAATAGACTACTCAATTAACAACCGAAATTGTGGTGTTTTTTAATCCAGCAGCGTCAACTAAAGCAAAAAGCACCGCAGCATTCTTGGGATGCAAACGGATACAACCAGCTGAAGCCGGTGAACCCAACCGATCAACTTGATAGGTGCCATGCACAGCAAAATTACCATTATAAAATATTGAGTACGGCATCGGGGCGTTGTTATAACGGCTTGATTTGTGGTTCTTTGAAAGCCACTTCGCAGTCCAGGCTCCATTAGGAGTCACTTTACCTTGTCGTGCCGTTGAAACTAGCCATTCGTGCGTAGCAACGCCGCTTTGGTAAACTTTCATCGTTTGCCCAGAAAGACTAACCTCAACAGTAATTGAGGGTGAACGCGTGCTTTTATTGGTCTGTTCTGCAGCCAGAAACGACGGCTCAAAAATCAACACTAACGATAACGAGACTATCGTTCTGGAAGCGGCAATTAGAAACACTCGTTTAAAAGAGTTTAAAAGTAATGCGCAAAAGGTCCGCAGCATTCCCATATTTGATGTCTCCCTTGTCAGTGTATGCAGATTAGTAATTGTATGAACGAATCGACTTTACAAATTGAGAATTTAATATCAATTTGATAGCTATGACAAGTTTTTGAAGGACATGTAATGAATATATTTAGAGCTGCGCTGATTGCCGTTACCGTTCTAACGCCACTAAAAGCACTTGGGCATGAGGCACCAATCCGCGTGGTTTTACTCGGTGAAGACAGCGATCGTAACGCTGTGAGCCGTTCTAGCGAGATCTATACACGAGTGGTTGCAGAGCTTCAGCAGTCGCTCATTCGCGAAAACATTACCGTGATCGATGAAGACATGATCGCAGTTAAGCTTGGTTTTTCCTACAATGAAGATCGCACCAAACAAGAGCTGATCCAGACACTGTCGATTGCAAATGAGACAACAGATGCAACAGTACGCAGTCGTCTTGGTGTTGTTTTTGCGATTTTCCCAAACATCCAAGAGATGTCCATGACGCGCAAGCTGACTGTACGTGTGCGTGGTCAGATTTATGATCTCAAGACGTTGCGCGCA
>JAPKAX010000147.1 GCA_028825025.1 Rhodospirillales bacterium
GCAGAATTATAGCAGGTTCATCGCGGTTAATCGCCCGGCTTCCTGTGGCAGCATGGACACTGTTTCCGTTCACGTTAAAATCCATATGCTTAAGCTTTCTGAGATGCACGAAGTGCTTGTTTCAAATCATCAATGATATCTTGAACGTCTTCAATTCCAACGGAAAGACGTATCATACCTTCACCAATCCCAGCCACAACCAAATCATCCGCACTCATTTGTTGATGCGTCGTGCTAGCGGGGTGGATTACCAATGTTTTGGCATCGCCAACATTGGCTAGGTGTGAGGCAAGAACAACGGATTCAATGAATTTCCGCCCGGCAGCACGCCCCCCCTTAACACCAAAACTTAAGATTGATCCAGCCCCCTTTGGCAAAAGTTTTTTTGCCAATTCATGATCTGGATGGTTTTTTAAGCTTGGATAATTAACCCATTCGACTTCTTCTTGAGCATCTAAAAACGCAACCACCGCTTCTGCATTACTGACATGCTTTTGAATTCGTAGCGGTAACGTCTCGATACCCTGCAAAATATAAAAGGCATTTTGCGGGCTCAAACAGGCACCAAAATCTTTAAGCCCTTCAGCCCGAGCTCGCATGATAAAGGCTTGAGGGCCAAATTCATCTGCGAAATTAAGACCGTGATACCCGGCATATGGCTCGGTCAAAGTTGGAAACTTACCACTGGCGTACCAATCAAACCGGCCGCTATCGACAAGTGCCCCGGCAATAGCCAACCCATGCCCACCCATAAATTTAGTTAGGGAATGCATGATCAAATCAACGCCATGCTCAAACGGGTTCATAAGATAGGGTGTGGTAAAAGTTGAATCGATCATAAACGGCACCCCTGCCTCATGAGCAATATCTGCGATGCGCGGCAAATCCATAACCTCAATCCCGGGGTTCCCTAATGTTTCACCAAACACCAATCGGGTTTCGGGTTTGATCGCTTTGCGGAAAGCTTCAGGGTCGCGCGGATTGACAAACGTTGTCGTTATTCCAAAGCGCGGGAGGGTATAAGTAAATAAATTATGTGACCCACCATATAGAGCCCCAGATGCAACGATGTGTGAACCATGATCCATAAGCGTTGCAACCGCTAAAAATAAAGCTGCCATACCGCTAGCAGTCGCAACGGCACCAACACCGCCTTCTAAAGCGGCAACGCGTTCTTCCAACACGGCAACCGTTGGGTTCGAAAGGCGTGAATATATATGGCCGGGGCGCTCTAAGTTATAAAGGGATGCTGCATGGTCTGTATCATCAAACATATAAGACGTTGTTTGGTAAATTGGCACTGCCCTAGCCCCCGTAGTCGGGTCAGACTGTTGCCCCGCATGCAAGGACAAGGTATCGAATTTTGAAAATTTTGGCGTGACCATTTCGGTCCCCTTTTAAACTGTTGCACCCTTTACAAAGGGTTCTTCAATCTTTAGGGAAGGCTAACGTTTACGTCAACTTAGGAAATATCAAAATGACTAGAAAAATTCAATCTGTAGCTGTTTTAGGTGCTGGTACAATGGGCACGGGTATCGCAGGTCTTTGTGCCGAGCGCGATTGTCAGGTTCTTTTGTTGGACGTAACCATGGATGCCGCCGAAAAGGCGCTGGAGCGGATCATATCAGGCCGCCCCCCCGCCCTAGACAGTATTGAAAAAAAAATAAATATTACACTAGGCACACTCTCCAATGATTTAGATAAAATTGCGGATTGTGACTGGATTTGTGAGGCTGTTATTGAGGATTTGCAAACAAAGCGGGATTTAATGGAACGCGTCGAGCCTTTGCGCAGGGATGGATCTGTTGTCAGCACAAACACGTCAGGGATTCCATTGCGCGACATTACCGAAGGCATGACTACCCGACTTCGCCAAGATATCGTTGTTACTCATTTTTTCAATCCTGTTAAAATCATGCGCTTGCTGGAAATCGTTCCGGGTGAAGACACCAAACCAGACGTTATTCAAACACTTACCGATTTTTGTGGTGGGCAATTGGGCAAGGGCGTTGTTCATGCCAAAGACACGGTCAACTTCATCGGCAATCGGATAGGCTGCTTTTGGATGTTAATGGGCTTACATAAAGCAAAAGAAGCGTTGGAAGCAGGACTTTCGATGGAGCAGATTGATGCATTAATGTCTGGCCCCGTGGGTCTACCCCCAACCGGGCTTTATGGACTAATCGATCTGATCGGTCTAGATATCATGGATTTCGTTGGCACGAACTTAGATGTAAATTTACCAACATATGATTCCGGCAGAGCGTACACTACTTTCCCCGCCGCCGAACAAGCCATGCTTGAGTGCGGTCAATTGGGGCGTAAATCCGGTGGTGGTTTTTATCGCATGCTTAAATTAGAGGATGGCTCGAAAAAGAAAGAAACCTTCGATCTGATTGCTGGCGATTGGCGCGATGCAGCCGTTGTTGAATTAGACGATGCGCACATGACTTTAGATGCAATGTTTGAGGAGGATGCGTTGGGAAAGTTATGTTGGGACATTATGGGCGGAACTCTGATATATGCGGCAAACCTTGTTCCCGACATTTCAGATGACGTAGTTAATATCGACAGAGCCATGCGCTGGGGCTTTGCTTGGAACCAAGGACCGTTCGAAATGCTTGATGCATTAGGGCCAAATTGCGTCATCGAAAAAATACGTTCAGAAGGCGGTCAAGTTCCAAAAATGCTAAAGATTTTAGAGCAAGCAGGTGTAACTCAGTTTTACAAAAATAACAGGACTGAGTATTTGGGAATAGATGGTGCTTATCACTCAACGCCGACGGACTAATAAATCTGTAAAACCTATTTTAAATACTGAAGATTACTGACTTTCACTTTGCGTTCCGCTTCCACAAGCAACGCTTGGTGCAATGTTATGGTCTTTGGGTTATCGGGATCAAATGCACCTAAACGCAATTTCTTTATTGTGTTATCAATGGGCTCGTCGGTTTCCCCCGAAACCAGAAGTAAAGCAGTCAGAAACGCGTTAGACGGCTCGGCCAGAGATCCATATGCCGCTTCTCGCGCTGCAATCGCCATCGCATTTGCAACCATTAAAGCTTCATATTTTTTATGTTCCGGGATAACGTTCAATACCTCGTCACGTAGCACCGTCCGTGCGATGGATAACAGATCGGTATTTTTGACTTCCCTAACCATTCAACCCTCCTTCGTCATTTGTAAAATTTCATATTCAAGTTCTGGCACCACATATCCAGTCAAAGCCAGTTCTAACGATAATTCTTCACCTGACGTATGGCGTGCGGCTTGCTGGCAGGCGATGGTTGCCCAACGAACATGCGCCATCACTTCCCAATACATAATTTCATCTGGATCAATAGAATACCCGGATTCTTGTTCATACGCTTGATAGAAATCTTGTCGGGAACCGAGCCCACCAACCTCTTTATCCTGCCCCCTAAAGCGCCAGCACTTGGCGCAGATCCATCCAACGTCCTCCATCGGATCGCCCCATCCAGAAAACTCCCAATCCAAAATACCGGATAACTTATCGCCATCAACCATTAAATTCCCAGTCCGATAATCACGATGGCATAAGGTAACCCGGGTTGTTTCAGGTGCATTTCTCTGTAACCAAGCCAAGCCAAATTCGATAGCGGGTTGTTGCGCATTTATGGCATCTAGATAAGATCTGTATTGAGCAACTGAATGTAGAGCCGGGTTAGAGGGTACTTCACCTAAAAATAAAAGCTCTTGTCGTTCATGACCAATGCTATGAATACGTGCCAAATTTTGAGCAAGTGCGCGAACAAGCTTTGGCTTTGCGTCCCCCTTCGTCAGCACATGCCCTGCAGCTGTGCCTTGCACGCGGTGCATTAGAAAAAATGTCCGCCCAAGCACAGCATCATCTTCACAAAGAGAAACCGGTGTTGGGACTTCAACACCCGCATCTTTGGCTATTTTCAAAAGCTGATACTCTTCAGCCCTGCCTTGACTGGCCGCAACCTGAGAAACCGCATCTTGGCGTAAAACCCATTGGTGATCCCCCGCCCACTTTCCCGTTTCAACATGCACATCAAGCGCCCAATTTTCCTGAATAGCACCACCAGAAAGCTTTTTGAGTTCACTTAAGGAAACAGAGCTTTGGACAAGACCCTCAACATAGGTATTTAACCGGCTCTGTCGATCCGCGTCAGTTAATCCCACCTTTTAATTCCATGACCAGTAGTCAATACCTTGTTTTTGAAATCCACGCGCCAAAATCATTTTATGAACTTCCGATGCACCATCCACCAATTTTGCTTGGCGGGCATATCGGTACATCCATTCCAAAACGGTATCTTTTGAATAGCCACGGGCACCACAAAGTTGGATCGCAGTATCGACAGCTAAATGCAAAGTATCGGCAACTTGAATTTTGGCTGCACTGACTTCAGATTGCGCAAACTCACCTTGATCTAATTTCCAAGCCGCGTTCATCACCAACAGGCGCCCAATATGGATCGCCATAGCAACTTCACCTTGCAATAGTTGGACGCTTTCACGGTCTGCTAACTTAATACCAAAAGCTTCACGATCTGCAACATACTCACTTGATATTTCCATAGCCCGTTTGGCCATGCCAAGCCATCGCATACAATGGGTTAACCGCGCAGTGCCTAATCGTGTTTGTACAACCTTCATGCCGCGGCCCACATCAAGCAAACGATCTTCGTCAGGGATTTCAAGTCCATCAAATTCAATTTCGCAATGCCCGCCATGTTCTTCCGGTCCCATAATTCCTAAACGGCGAACAATGCGCCAGCCCGGTTGGTCTTTATGATAGAGAAACGTTGTTAATTCACGACGCGGATCTGTGGATGTACGGGCCAGCAAAATAAAGTGGCTCGCTACCGCGGCTCCAGTAATGTACCATTTGCGGCCATTGATGATCCACTTATCACCCACTTTTTTTGCCGTTGTTTTCATCATTCCAGCCGGGTCTGAGCCTGCGCCAGGAGCCGGTTCCGTCATAACAATGGAAGAGCTAACATCGCCATCAATGATCGGTTGTAGCCATTTTTCTTTTTGCCTGTCATTGCCTAGCCGATTAAGAACGAACATATTTCCATCATCGGGAGCGGCAGCATTAAACACAGCCGGGCCAAACAAAGCGCGGTTCATTTCTTCGTAACAAGCCGCCATGCCGACCGTATTATACCCAGCACCACCACGTTCTTTTGGCATAGACAGTGCCCAAATACCTGCGGCTTTTGCTTTTACCCGCAATTCGTCTAATAGTTCTTTGCGGATCGATTCATATTCATCATAAATCGTTGGATCAGATTCAAGCGGCAACAAATGCACATCAACAAAGCTGCGAATGCGTCGGCACATGTCGTTAATTTCGGGGGTAAGTGTAAAATCCATATCGGTATCTCCTGTGTGCTTTATAAACTACTGACTAAATGCCCGCCATCAACCGGCACAATTGCGCCCGTCATAAACGCCGATGCGTCCGATGCCAACAACAACAATGGCCCGTCCAAGTCTTCCAAATTACCGGTCCTGCGTTGAGGGATGCGTTGAATAATTTTTTTGCCGGTTTCCGATTGCAACAAACCCCGATTGATATCTGTTTCCACATACCCTGGGGCAATGGCATTAATTCGAATGTTGTGGCGTGCCCATTCTAAGGCAAGCGCCTTCGTCAACTGAACTACGCCAGCTTTGGTCACAGTATAGGTCAAGACGCCCGGCATAACCCGCTCGCCCAATATCGATGCTATATTGATGATCGATCCACCCATATTTTTTGCAATCAAACGTTTTGTTGTTTCTTGTGTAACCATCCACGTGCCTTTTAAGTTGGTATCAAACACCTGGTCCCAACCGTCATCAGATGTGTCTAATGCAGATTCTCGGCCTGATATACCTGCGTTATTGACACAAATATTAACCGTGCCAACAGCCGCTTCAATTTCATCAAAGGCAGAGCTTATGCTCACCCGATCACTAACATCTAAAGCAACGGCAATACCTTTCCCGCCTGCAGCAATAATGCCACTAACCACCTCTTCCACTTTTTCAGCACGCCGTGCGCCAACGGCTACTGTTGCCCCAGCACCGGCCAAAGTTTCAGCAAAGTGTTTTCCAAGCCCTCCTGAAGCACCGGTTACTAATGCAACTTTTCCAGCCAGAGAGAATTTTTTAGCGATATCCATTATAGTTCCTTTGCTCGGTCTCTGAGGATAAATTTTTGAATTTTTCCGGTAGATGTTTTAGGCAATGGCCCAAATACAATTGTTTTTGGTACTTTAAAATGTGCTAATTGATCACGACAATAATTCATAATATCCTGATCAGTAACCGGCGCGGCATAGGGCTTAAGCGTCACAAATGCGCACGCCAACTCACCCCATTTATCATCTGGGCGCGCAACCACAGCCGCTTCCATAATTTCGGAATGCTTATATAAAGCTTCTTCGACCTCTAGAGATGAAATGTTTTCACCACCCGATATAATCACGTCTTTAGATCGATCTTTAACTTCAACGTATCCATCGGGATGCAAAACAGCAATATCACCCGTATGATACCACCCCCCTTTAAAGGCTTCTGCCGTCGCACCTGGATTTTTAAGGTAGCCTTTCATGACAGTGTTCCCTTGCAACATAATTTCGCCCATGGTTTTTCCATCGGCGGGAACACTTGTCATGGTATCAGGGTTCATAACGGCTTGGGCAAATAATGTTGGGTACCGAACGCCTTGGCGAGCCATTAACGCTGACTTTTGATCCAACGGTAAATCGCTCCATTCATCCTGCCAAGCACAAACAGTTGAAGGGCCATAACACTCTGTTAGTCCATACATATGGGTCACGTTAAACCCCATTTTCTCCATCGAAGAAATGATCGTGCTCGGCGGCGCGGCACCACCAGTTATTACTTCGACCAGTTGATCAAACTGAGCCTTATCATCAGCGGGGGCGTGAACCATCATGTTCAACACAATCGGTGCGCCACACATAAAGTTGACGTTATATTTTTTGATTTTGTTAAATATTTCAGCGGGCACCACATTTCGCTGGCATACGTGTGTTCCAGCTACAGATGTCACTGCCCAAGTGAAGCACCAGCCATTGCAATGGAACATGGGCAGCGTCCATAAATAAATAGTATTACGATTAAGCCCGCCCATAACAACGTCACCCATGGCATTTAAAAAGGCGCCCCGATGATGGTAAACGACCCCTTTTGGGTTACCTGTAGTCCCCGATGTATAATTTAATGCAATGGCTTGCCATTCATCTGTGGGCATCGGCCAGTTGAATTCTGGATCACCGCCACAGATAAACGCTTCATAATCCATTTCACCAATCAAATCTCCACCATTGGCTAGTGGGTCATCAATATCAATAACGATAATCTTATGGCCCACGTTTTTTAATGCGGCACTGATAACACTGGAAAACTCACGGTCTGTTACCAAAACCTTTGTTTCCGCATGCTTTAAAATCTCAGCTATAGTAGATGCATCTAATCTGAAATTAAGCGCGTTCAATACAGCGCCCACCATGGGAACCCCATAATGCGCTTCAAGCATTGCAGGGCCATTCGGTGACATAAAGGAAACGGTATCGCCCAAGCCGACACCCCTGCGATGAAGGGCACTTGCAAGACGCACACAACGATCGCGAAATTCGGTATATGTGTATGTTTGGTCGCAGTGAATAACTGCCGTTTTGTTTGGATACACTGATGCCGCCCAATCTAAATAACTGAGCGGTGTTTGCGGTTGGAAGTTCGCTTGGGTTTTATCCAAGTCTTGAGTATAAATATTTCCGGCCACGGTGGCAATTCTCCCTAACGAAATATGCTTGGCTTTGTGCCAAAGCGACATTTTCAATTTTGAAGAAAGAAACCCGCTCCGCCAACTCATTTATACACATGAATGCAGAAACAAGGGTGTTTTATCCACAACCAACTGATCTAGGGGCTCAAAGCGGCCTTAAATTTTCAGGCGCGCCCCCTGACGGTAAATGGATACCGCATTCCGATTTAACCTGACCTCCGCCATCGTCCAGCGCTTTGGTCTTCATCCGCAGCCATCCACTACGTTCACGACATGCAGTCAATTAATGGATAACCTTCTTTAACTTTGTAGCGTTTTGGCAAGCCATGTGTTGATAAATATGTCCCGATTTGTACCTTATAGCAGCCCATCAACGGGTTCACTTTAACACGACCATTGGCCAGATCAAATATAGGCAATTGAGCGCGGTTGGTATTTTGATACTACCTGCGCCCGGTTATCCATGCAACGAAACCATTTATCAAGATTGAGCACTTATTTCATCAATTCGAATACTTATAAATTAGATATGGGCCTTTAATCGTCTGATCTTGAAATCC
>JAPKAX010000148.1 GCA_028825025.1 Rhodospirillales bacterium
GGTGTTTTTGGAACAGTTTCATAGTCACGGCTTTACGGACTCCGCAGGTTTTGTCTCTTTTTTCGGTTTAGCAGTAGCTTTACCCTTTTTGGATTTCACCGCGCCCCCACTAATGGCTTCCATCAAAGCTTTTCGAATAACTTCTGTTTTGCGTTCGCTTTCAATTTTTAAACCAAACACATCTTTAACATAAAACACATCAACAACCCGCTCGCCATAAGTCGAAATATGAGCGCTTGCGATTTGTAATCCATTATATGTAATTGTAGTTGTCACATCGTAAAGCAGCGCAGGGCGGTTACGGCCATTTATTTCGATAACTGTATGGCTACGACTGGCTTTGTTATCGATCAACACACGAGGTGGCACTTTAAACACACGCGTCCGGCTTGGAAGAGCTGATTTTTGGGCTTTTTCCAACTCGATAGACGGACGTATTTTACCTTGCATGGCATCTTGAACGCGTTCTCGAATACGCCTTAAATCCGTGGGGTTCCGATAAGCTGTGCAATCATTGTCATGAATCCAAAAGCTATCTAAGGCCATTCCATTGGTCAGTGTTTGCACTTTTGCGTCGATAATTGATGCACCACACAAAGCCATAGCGCCGGCGATGGCAGAAAACAAACCCGGATGATCTGGTGAATAAACAGTGATTTCGGTTGCGTCACGAGTTTCATCGGTACTAAATTCAATTGCAAACCCATCATTCGTCTTTTCCGTTTTGCGGATCAAATTGGCATGACGAATTTGGCTGTCCAAATCAACCCCCAACCAGTACCCCGGATTACCAAGATCCAAATGCCCGGTAATTTCTGTTTCACTCCACGTCTCAGACAATTTCTCTAGCGCTTCTGCTAAGTGTTGTTTTGCCTGCTCTACCCGCTCACTTCGCAATTGGGTTGGTGCGCCGTTCGACATCACCTCTTGCGCCCGCATATAAAGTTCACGCAAAAGTCCGGCTTTCCAGTTGTTCCAAACATTTGGACCAACGGCGCGAATATCAGCTGCCGTTAAGATCAACAACAAACGCAGGCGTTCTGGTGATTGTACGATCTCTAAAAAATCAGATATCGTTTTTGGATCATCTAAATCACGCTTAAAAGCCATATCGCTCATCAGCAAATGATTGCGAACCAGCCAGGCCACGGTTTCGGTTTCCCAATCGTTCAAGCCCAATTGAGGTGCTAGTTTTTCAGCAATTTCTGCCCCCAAAACCGAATGGTTCCCGCCGCGTCCTTTGGCAATATCATGCAATAAAACCGACAAATACAAAGCTTGGCGTGATTGTATTTCATTAATTGCTGCGCAAGCAACGGGGTGATCATCGATCAAACGCCCGGTTTCGATCCCATTAACAATTCCAATGGCGCGAATTGTGTGCTCATCGACCGTATACACATGATACATATCATATTGCATTTGAGCCACAACACGCCCGAAATCAGGCATGAACCTACCAAAGACCCCGGCTTCATTCAACAACATCAAAGCTTGTTCAGGTTTTCCCCCGCACAGAATATTCATAAATGTCGAGTTGGCTTGTTTATCTTTGCGTAACTTGGCGTTTATCAGTTTCAGATTTTGAGAGACCAGCCGCAGCGCATTGGGATGTACATCAAGCTTGTGTTTTTGTACCAACCGAAACAATCGCAGAATTTTAACCGGGTCTTTGAGCAGTTGCTCTTCATCGATAAAATTCAAGCGCCCACTCTCAACACGAAAACCCTCAATTTCTCTTTTCCGAAACTGAAAAGTCGGCAACCAATTCGGTGTCCGGCGCTTTTTATGCTGTTCTTCTAAAACCGCACACAAAATACGGGTCAGATCACCAATGTCTTTAGCAATCAAAAAGTAATGTTTCATGAACCGCTCAACGCCTTGGGACCCTGCGTGATCGCGGTAGCCCATGCGTTCAGCAATTTCACTTTGAACGTTAAACGTTAAACGCTCTTCAGGGCGGCCAGCGATGTAATGCAAATGACACCGCGCCGTCCATAAAAACGTTGCCGCCTTTTTGAACCGCTTAACGTCATCTTTGGTCAAAACACCTACATCCATCAATTCTTGAACGTGTTCCACCTGATACAAATATTTAGCAATCCAAAAGAGCGTCTGCAAATCACGAAAACCCCCTTTGCCTTCTTTTAAATTGGGCTCTAAAACATAGCGTGTATCGCCCATCCGGTCGTGGCGCGCATCGCGCTCAGCTAATTTGGCATCCACAAAATCAGGGCCCGTTGAAGCAACAACTTCCAGATTAAACCGGGCTTTGAGAGTATTAAATAACTCCGTACTGCCCTGCAACATACGCGATTCCAGCAAGCTAGTCCGAATGGTCATATCTTCTTTCGATAACCGGATCGCTTCTTCAACACTGCGCGTCGCATGGCCCACTTTCAGGCCTAAGTCCCATAAGGTATAAAGGGTATATTCAACAATCTGTTCAGAATGGGCGGTCAGTTTATAAGGCAATAAAAACATCAAATCGACGTCAGAAAACGGAGCCACTTCTGCCCGACCATAACCTCCCACCGCAATCAGCGCCATTTGTTCGCCCGTTGTTGGGTTAGCTGACGGATAGACGTGGGTGATGGCAAATTCATGGATTAAGCGAATAAGCTGATCAACCAAATAAGAATTGGCCAGGGTCGTATCACGAGCCGAGGCCCCAGCCTCTTCAAAACGGCGCTTAACTTCAGCCCATCCGGACTTTTGTGCGCCTTTAAAGATATCTAAGACTTGAGTCTGAGTTTTCGGCGTATAACCAGACCACGCAACCAATTCATCCAATTTGATTGTAAGGCCTTTGCGATCAATAATCTCGCGCGGTTTCGATACGTTTGCCATCTAATACCCTAAATCCTTTGTATTCACTATATATGCAAGCCAAGCCATGACAAAAGGGGACTCAAGTAAACAAAAATTGCCACTTCAAACCAATCTATTTTTCCGCTTCTTGATCAGCAATATAAGGGGCATCGCAACCGCCGCTGTGACGGCAAAAAAGGCGAATGAATTTAAGTACCCAATCATCGTTGCTTGGCGGCCAATTTCTTTACTAATACTGGATAAACCCTGCACAGTTTCCGTGTTCCAAACGTCTTTAACGGCGGGAATTTGGAAATTTCGATTAAATGGCGTCACTTGTTCACGTATTTCTGAATAATTCATACGCGTTGTATGGATCACCAGCGCAATGGATAGTGAAATATGGATAGAGCTGCCTATGTTTCTAAGTAAATGGAACAATGCCATTCCATCTGGCACATATTTTGGATTAAGTGTTGCAAACGTAATCATGCTCAACGGCACCCACATCAAACCAACGCCCAAGCCCTGCAACCATGTCGTCCATAACACATCCATAATGGTCAAATTAATATCAAACTGCCACATCGAATACCCAGCAATCACCTGACATAAAAATCCAAGACTTAGCGGGTATCGAGGGTCTATTTTTCCGGCGAAAGCCATAGCCGTAAAGCCTATTAACGTTCCAACGCCACGAGCCGATAGAACCAACCCAATTACGGAATCTGGATAACCGCGCAATTGCTGTAATAGGGAAGGCAAAATGGTGATGGGGGTGAAGTTTAACATGCCAAACACCAACACGATCACAAGACCGACCGCATAATTGCGATCCTTAAGCATGACCGGATTTAAAAACGGTTTGTCGGTGGTCATCGTATGAACAATAAATATATAAAGGGCCACAACAACTAAAGCGGCTTCCATAATGGTTTCAGTTGAGTCAAACCAATCGTTTCTCTCGCCCCGATCCAGCATCAGCTGAAAAGACGCGATCGCCACCGCCAGCGCTATAAACCCTGTCCAATCCAAACTGGTTTTAACCGGCGCCCTGCGATCATGAATAAACGCCAATACGCCCGCCAAGGCGACCAACGAAAACGGCAAAATCATAAAGAACACCCAGCGCCATGAATAGGCCTCACTCACGTAACCACCTATTGTCGGCGCTACAATGGGCCCCAACATAACGCCAATACCAAAAATTGCCGTTGCCGATGCATGTTTTTCTTTTGGATATGTATCAACCACAATGGCTTGTGATAACGGCACTAACGGAGCGCCCGATGCACCTTGAATAATCCGGTAAAAGACCAATTCTTCAACGCTGTTTGCGGTCCCGCATGCAACGGATGCAATCGCAAACAAAATAACGGCACAAATCATTAATTTTCGCCGCCCCATACGGGCCGCCAACCAACCCGCCAGCGGCGTCGCTGCTGCAGTGGCGACAATATTAAACGTCACCACCCAAGCGATTTGATCCTGCGTTGCTGATAACGACCCCTGCATTTTAGGCAAGGCCACATTGGCAATGGTCACCGTCATGGCATACAGCATGGTAACCATGGTCAGTGTAAATAAAATGGCTGAGCGCTGGGCTGAAGTCAGCAGAGCAGGGTCAAAATGGGCTTCTGTATTCATTTAGGGTCAGGTCTCACTTATCGGCCTCAAAGGGATAGGGTTGTTTATAGCGGGTTGCGGCCATTGAATATACTATTTTGTACAAATTTGTCGTGGGTATTGCACCGTCCGTAACAGACGCTTATATAAACTTCGAAGGATATAGGGGTATATGCTTTTTATTGGAAAACTTAGGGGATTCATTCGGTGCCATTTGGGCCGCTTTAGGATCTGCCGCAAATATATGAGGATATCATGAGCAAGGTAATCGGTATCGACCTTGGCACCACCAATTCATGTGTGGCGTTAATGGACGGCAAAGAAGCTAAAGTTATTGAAAATGCAGAAGGCACACGCACGACGCCTTCTATGGTCGCCTTCGCTAATGGCGAACGGCTTGTTGGACAGCCGGCCAAGCGCCAGGCTGTCACAAACCCTGAAAATACACTGTATGCAATTAAGCGTTTGGTTGGTCGCCGGTTTGATGACCCGATCACCAAAAAAGACAAAAAAATGGTGCCCTATAAAATCGTCAAAGGCGAAAGCGGCGATGCATGGGTAGAAGCCGAAGGCGATAAGTACAGCCCAAGCCAAATCAGCGCATTCATTTTGCAAAAGATGAAAGAAACCGCTGAAAGTTATTTGGGTGAAGACGTAACGCAAGCGGTTATCACGGTTCCTGCTTACTTCAACGATTCACAGCGCCAAGCTACTAAAGACGCTGGTAAAATTGCCGGTCTTGAAGTTTTACGGATCATCAACGAGCCAACAGCCGCTGCACTTGCCTATGGCTTAGACAAAAAAGAAGCGGGCATTATTGCTGTTTATGACTTGGGCGGTGGTACGTTTGACGTTTCCGTTCTTGAAATTGGCGATGGCGTGTTTGAAGTTAAATCGACCAACGGCGATACGTTCTTGGGCGGAGAAGATTTCGACATTCGGATTGTTGATTATTTGGCCGATGAGTTCAAAAAAGACAACAGCGTTGATTTGCGTGACGATACTTTGGCCTTACAGCGTCTTAAAGAAGCTGCCGAAAAAGCTAAAATTGAGTTGTCATCAACAACCCAAACCGAAATCAACCTACCCTTCATAACAGCCGATCAATCCGGCCCTAAGCACTTAACGATCAAATTAACACGGGCGAAACTAGAAGCCCTGGTTGAAGATTTAATCGAGCGGACTTTGGCGCCTTGTAAGACCGCATTAAAAGATGCTGGCTTAAAAGCGTCCGAAATTGATGAAGTGATCTTGGTCGGTGGTATGACCCGGATGCCTAAGGTTCAAGAAAAAGTTAAATCGTTCTTTGGCCGCGAAGCCCATAAAGGTGTAAACCCCGATGAAGTTGTTGCCATTGGCGCAGCCATTCAGGGCGGCGTTCTTAAAGGCGACGTTAAAGACGTATTGTTGTTGGATGTGACGCCTCTAAGCTTGGGCATCGAGACTTTGGGTGGCGTGTTTACCCGCCTGATCGATCGCAACACAACAATACCGACCCGTAAATCTCAAGTGTTCTCAACCGCCGAAGATAGTCAAACGGCTGTGACCATTCGGGTTTTCCAGGGCGAGCGTGAAATGGCTGCCGACAACAAAATCCTAGGCCAATTCGATTTGGTTGGAATTCCGCCATCTCAACGCGGAATGCCACAAATTGAAGTGACCTTCGACATTGATGCCAACGGCATTGTAAATGTATCGGCTAAAGATAAAGCGACGGAAAAAGAACAACAGATCCGCATTCAGGCATCTGGTGGACTATCCGATGACGATATCGAACGCATGGTTCAAGAAGCTGAACAAAACGCCGAAGACGACAAATCTAAGCGTGAACTGGTTGAAGTTCGAAATTCTGCTGATGGACTTGTCCACTCCTCAGAAAAGAACTTGGTCGACTACGGCGATAAAGTTCCTGAAGAAGACAAGACAGCTATCGAAACGGCAATTTCAGAATTAAAATCAGCTCTAGAAAATGAAGATGCTGACGTTGAAGACATCAAAACCAAAACCGAAACGCTCACCGAAGCAGCGATGAAGCTGGGCGAAGCGATGTATAAAGAAAGTCAAGCCGAAGCTGCTGCTGGCGATGCGGATGGTGCTGGTGATGGCCCTTCGGCGGATAAGCCGGAAGATGCAACCGTTGTCGATGCCGACTTTGAAGAAGTCGATCCGGACGAAGACAAAAAGAAAGATTAATCGGTGTGGACGGGACGCGCTTAATCAAGCGCGTCCCGTATATACCCATCGATGGGTTCCTTTCAGGGTTAAAGTCCGAGGCGAGATAAATGGCAAAAAACGATTTCTACGAAACCTTAGGCGTTGAGCGAGGCGCTGGTGACGATGAGCTTAAAAAGGCTTATCGCAAATTAGCAATGAAGTATCACCCGGACCGCAACCCGGGCGATGCAAAGGCCGAGCAGTCCTTTAAAAACGTCAACGAGGCTTATGAGATTTTAAAAGACGCTGAAAAACGCGCTGCTTATGATCGCTTTGGCCATGCAGCCTTCGAGCAAGGTGGTGCAGGCGGTGGGCGTGGCGGCGCAGGCGGTTTTGGTGGTGGTTTTGCTGACATTTTTGATGAAATGTTTGGCGACTTTGGCGGCGGGCGCGGTGGACGCGGCGGCCGGGCACCGGCTGGTAACGGCTCTGATCTGCGCTTCAACATGGAAGTCAGCCTAGAAGACGCCTACAACGGCAAACAAACTGAAATTCGAGTTCCCACATCAGCTCCCTGTGACGCGTGTGATGGCTCAGGCGGTGAAGGGGGTGCGGCACCCTCAACATGTGGTTCATGCCAAGGTCATGGCCGGGTTCGCGCCCAGCAAGGCTTTTTCACGGTTGAGCGCACCTGCCCAACCTGCCAAGGCACTGGCGAACTGATCAAAGACCCCTGCAAAGTTTGCGCCGGCGATGGTCGGGTTCACAAAGAAAAGACGTTAAGCGTTAATATTCCAGCTGGTGTTGAAGAAGGCACACGGATCCGTTTAAGCGGAGAAGGCGAAGCGGGTTTGCGTGGCGCACAAGCCGGCGATCTTTATATCTTCCTATCAATCAAATCCCACCGCATTTTCCAACGCGATGGCGCTGACATTCATTGCCGGGTTCCGATCCCAATGACCAAAGCGACTTTGGGCGGCACCATTGAAGTGCCAACGGTTGAAGGCAAAATGGCGCGGGTAACCATCCCATCTGGCACTCCAACCGGCCACCAATTCCGCCTTCGCGACAAGGGAATGACTATTTTGCGCTCGAAGGCACGTGGTGATATGTTCATTCAGGCTTTAGTTGAAACAGCGGTAAATTTGACTAAGCGGCAAAAAGAGCTTCTAAAAGAGTTCGAGGATGAGAGCCCAGAAGATACAACTAGCCCCCAAAGTCATGGTTTCTTTTCTAAAGTTAAAGAGATCTGGGAAGATTTGAAGGAGTAGACACTCTGTGTCTGAAGTAACATCTGACGCCATCACTGCCGTTAATGTCACAATTCGCCCCTATCAGGACGGCGACGCTCAGGGCATTTTAGATCTGATTACCGATGTCCAGCGCAACGAGTTTGATATTAATATCTCGCTCGCTGACCAACCGGATTTAGCAGATATCGATGGTTTTTATGGTCAAGGCTCAAGCGGCTTTTGGGTTGCCGTTGCTGCCGATAAAATTGTTGGAACTATTGCACTACTCGACATCACCCAAAATCAGACGGCTTTGCGAAAAATGTTTGTCGCCCCTGATTATCGGGGTAAGGACGTGGGCGTTTCCGAAAAACTGCTCAACCATTTGTTCGAACAAGCCCGGATGAGCGGCGTCCAAGATATCTACCTTGGCACCACCGCCGACATCAAAGCCGCACACAAATTATACGAAGATCACGGCTTCACAAGATACAGCAAAACCGACCTCCCCGCCCGTTTCCCAATTTT
>JAPKAX010000149.1 GCA_028825025.1 Rhodospirillales bacterium
CCGACCAAATGTGCCGATAAAGGCCTTCATAACTAACTTTTGTGCCGTCTTCGTGATTGAGTGCACCGCAAATTTGCTGGGGGCTCCAGTGATTGTCGTGCAGTAATGTTTCCGCCCACACTATGAGGCAAGGCGTCATCATACTCTCCACACTCTTCCTTGCTAAGCCTCTTTGCACTGCAAAGCGGTGCGACTGTAAAAACTGATAACCCCGAAATCCCTGTTACGCGCAAGTTCACTGCGGATTGTGCCTTGGTTGACGCAGATATCAACGGCAAGTCCCTATTGCGTCACCCCTCTTTATACTAAGAGCGTAAATTTGACATCCTTGGTCTCGGGTCAGATAGTGCTAAGCTGTTAGCATTTGTAGATCTCAACTGAAAGAAACCCTTAATAACCTCATCTGGCCTATATTACTCTTAATCTATGCGTTTGGCTGTTGAATCTGCGAAATTAAAAGAATTTTTCCCTAATTGCTCAGTGAAACTTATCGTATTATTGTGTTTGAGCACTTTTGATCAAAACTCCCTAAAAGGTACTGTATGCAGAAAAATTACGATACAAACTGGTTGAAAACCTAACTTTTGCGCATCAACTTTCGAGCACTTTCAGGGCCCAAAGGATGATCTGCGTGAGGATATACTGGATGATGATGAGAATGATCATCATGGTTATGTGGATTTATTTCAAGCCTGCAAACTCCTGTACAAAAGGCCTCACATAACTTGCAATCTGATACGTTTGAACCGGGCGCTTGAGCTCCCTGACCTTCAACATGATGGTGATGACTTGCCTGTGGTAGACCGATTTCAGCTTCAAACCCAAGGATCCCCTCACGATATTTGCACATGGTGCAATCCATTGCATTATCACCACTTAGTATACCTTTTACACGTTCTGCCATAGTGGTTAGGACCAGAGGATGGTCGTTTAGGTAGTCAGCTTTTACGAATTGTATATCTTTATGTTCGCTCGCTACCAAGTCAGTGAAACCATAAATCCGGTCGATCAGAACTCCGGAAAAAAGGAAATAAGGAAAAACGATAATCCGTTTATAACCAAACTTAACAACTTGTTCTAGGCAAGGCTGAACTAATGGGAAGGTGACACCAGAATACCCCGTTTCGCACCAACCGAGTTTTGTCTGTTCTTTAATTAATCGTGTAATTTTGGAGATATTTGAATTTGCATCTGGATCGCTTGAACCGCGCCCGATAACAACCAAACAGGTTTCTTCGCGTGATATGCGCTTACTGTTTGCATCAGCCTTTATTAGAGCTTCTTCAACCCGGGCTGATGCGGCGCTAATCATATTGGCATCGATTCCGAGGTCTCGACCGTATCCAACCTGAATCTCAAACTCCTTAGAATAGGCATTCAAGACAGAGGGAATGTCATTTTTTGCATGCATGGCGGCAAACAGCATTCCCGGAACTGCCAGGATGTGATTGCATCCCAGATTTCGTAGGCGATCAAGCCCGTCTCGAATTACGGGGTTTGCGAATTCAAGATAACCAAACTCAATCGGCCACTGCGGAAGATATTCAGGCAGCTTGCCAACAAAATTAGAAAATTGGTCAACAGCAACCTGACTCCGTGAGCCATGGCCGCAAATCATTACACCGATCTTTTTTTGCATATTATTAAAACCCTTTAACTTAATTTATAGGCAATTATTGCGCCACCCTTTTTTTGCGCTTTGGGAGGTGACTTTGGCGGTGATTATCCCACGAAGAACGAAACCAAATAAACCTTACCAGTTGTAACTCACACCGAAAATAGCAGAAATTCATCCGCATTACCCTGTCTATCAACTATGGGGCTGTCTGCGGCATCTGCTAATAATTGTTTTAACCAATCTGTCCCATAATGCCGATGTTTTGGGTCATAAAATGACGAACGGAGACATTCACACCTACATCCTTAAATCTGGAAGCGACACTATAGGCCGAATAGCCGGGGGTTGAGTTTGTGGCCTGGATCGAGCTGATGCCAAAAATATTCTCCATATATTTATCGTCCCCCCAATTCACCGATGAGCTTAATGTCAGCTGGGCTTTCGCCGACGATAATAATCCGCCCCAAAGGACTGCTATTAAAATACCTATTTTGATTATTAGAGAGGTATTGGATTTGAGGTCTGTTTTGTAAAACCGAGAATACATAATTAAAACTTTGTCTATGGAGATAAGTTTGAGATCATGACAGGTCTAGTGATCGCGTTTGTTTTTATTACGAATATCGCGTTTCTCAAGTCTTTTTAACGGGTATCAGTATTTCGTTGCGCCGTAAAAAAGGTAGAGTAAAGGGCGGGTTATATCCAGCGGCTTTTGCTTTCCCTATAATTTTCAAACCTCTATCCGCAATCCAATTTTGCAGTAAGTTCCGATGAGTTGAAATCGATTTTTGATTCAGAAAACCTGAAAAGCTCATGGCAACTACTGTATAATCACTGAGCTCCGTGAGTTTTACGGCCGGGTCCGAAGGAGGAGGTGCCGTTGCCAGGGAAAATCCCTCGGGCAGGACAAAAGACATGGCTTCAGTTGTCTGCCCGGACTGATCCATGAACACAGGTGCCGTCATTGCTATTTTCTGTGTTTTACTATTTTTACCCGAAATATATTTAAAAAGTTTGTAGAAGGGAGCAGAAACGCTGTCCATGCCGTCGGTCGTGTCGGTACTTGCTAGGACCAAGCGTTCATAGTGGCGCATCTCAAAGGCTCCATCGGTCTCTATGACCTCATAGGGAGCGACTTTGACATTCACGTCACCAAAGACGGAACAAGCTGAAAGGATACACAAGCTAAAAGCGGCTACTAATTGTGTGCTGAGGCAACGCATGAATGATCCTATAACTAAATAAACAAAAAAAATATCAATATTTTTTCTACGAAAAGAGTAAGCCTCCGGATCACAGACCCATATATTAATTTTATGCATAATGTTACAGGTATGCCACCTACCTATGCAGTTTAGTTTCGTTGGATTAGCAGAAATAAAATGGTACTTAAATAAAGCTGAATTTAGCCATTAAATGATGACTAAGAGATCCGTCTTGTCTATGTCCAACAAAGCGAACTTTGTTTTAATGGCTTTGGAAAAGTTGTTTCCCTCGGCACAGATCATCCGTAATCTAACAGCCTCATAACCAAGCTTCAGGAGCGCTGCAACATCATTGTCTCCAATAACACATTTCACAAAACTCAATTCGGTGAGTGTGTGAGGCAATACTCTGGCGAGGGCGATGACGCCATCCTCAGTTAGTCCGGGGTTTTAACTCATGCTGAACGACCGTAAGTCGATGCCGCCACAGACTGGTGCTGCCGCTACTTGGATCACCGCGTCAGCCACGTCAAGACCCGAATTTCGCATATGGAGATCAGTATCCCTATTCGAAACCAGAGCAACCTCAAGCATATCTGGAACTTTTATACAGGTGATATTTTTGGTCGAGCGCAGGGCATCTATTAAAATATTTATGCCGGCATTCATATCTCTTTTTGTCTCTTAGGCAGAAACACATTTATCTGTTGAAAAATCAACACCGCTCATTAACGCCGTGCCGCAGATTAACCCGTTGCGAAGAACCTGTTTTCGCGCCAAGCCATTGTTGCTAATCGACATAACTTACCCGTTTCTTACCTGTAAATTCTCGGACAGATTAAGCGTTTGTTGATTACAACGTTATAGCAGAGGTCGGCACGGCAGGAATATTCTGTATCCGATTTCCAGTAGTAAAGCGAAAAAAGTGCTGCGAAAAAAGCGCCCTGCATGTTGGAATGCTGGTAACTATAATTACAAGCTTGAAAAGCTATAGAACCTGACACTAATTGACCCTTGGCATTTAACACGTATAACTTTTTCAAAGTCCCTTTTTGAGTTAAGCCGTCAGGCAGGTCTTCGGGCGATACACCAATTTCACAGGCGAGTTGACCCCCACCACCCTTTGCGGGCAATTTGCCCTCATTCCAAACCCGCCAAGCGTCCAGCCGGTCCGACACCTTATGCCCAAGGGCACAGATCTTTCGGTATTCTCACAGGCTGAGCGCAATAAGTTTGCCCGTGAATTGAATGAGAGGCCGCGAAAGAAATTGCAATTTGAAATACCAGCTGAGAGATTTAATGCATGTGTTGCAAAGATCCATTGAGCCCGCAGAGGATGAGCGGACATTATTGGTCCGTGTTGATAAGGTCAGTTTTGTGCAAGAAGCGGAAGTTCCGGATTAAGATGGATTGATTATAGCAAGTGTCCATGGCGTTGTCTCCATACGCCGACGTAAAATGATTAGTGATGTCCTGTCATGTTCGAATAAGGGGAAGAAACATGCAGCCCCCCATTTCGGAAAATTCAATGTCGCTAAGTTTGATATGACAATTAGATCCGACCAAATTTAGCGAGCAGATCCTCAATTGTTTTTCCCTGTTGAACCCATTCGCGTGTCGCGATTTCTCGTTCACCTTGTTCAATGGCGAGTTCGACAACTTCTTCGGCTTTGTTCAAGGGAATAACGACCACACCCATTAAATCAGCAACAATAAAATCACCAGGATTTACAAGTGTGCTACCGCATGGAATTGGGACATTTATGGAAAGTTCTTCTTTGCGCTGGGAAAACATGGTGTGTGTCCCACGCGGCGTAATCGCGCGAGTCCAGATTGGCCAATCAATCTCTTCCAGCTCATCCGTGTCGCGTCCGGCACCATCAACAATCATTGCACGGATGCCTCGGTTCATAGCAAGCCCCCCCATCAGGCCACCACAAACAGATGTATTTAAATCGCCACCGGCGTCAACAACAATCACATCGCCCGCCCGCCCCATTTCCAAAGCCTTCAATGGGTCAACCAGATCACCTTTGGATAATTGAACGGTCAAAGCCTGCCCGCAAACTTTAGCCCTGAACGCAGGCTTGATTCCGGAATCCATAACCCCGGTCCGGTATTGTACGTCAGCAAATATAGCTGCCGCAGAAAGGTAATTTATTGCTTTATCAAATTTTGCAAGAAGGGCTGGGTTACGGTCAAATTCATTATATACTTTAAGCATTTTCAATTCCTATTTTTGAGTAACAGCGAGTGCCGCTGCGTTTACTGGATAGTTTGGGGTTTTACCGAGTAAGACACTGGCAACTTCGTCAGCCGCAGCCTCTCTCGCCATTTGAATAGATTCTTCTGAGTAATATGCCGCATGCGGCGTCACAATGACGTTGGGAAGGGTAAAAATCGGATTGTCATCAGGATGCCACGAAGCGCGTTTAGCGGGTTCTTCTTCCGGATCATCCAATCCGGCCGCAGCGATTTGGTTTTCTGTCAACGCCTTATAGAGGGCTTTATTATCAATCGTTGGGCCGCGCCCCGTATTAACGACGATGGCGTCCGTCTTCATTTGAGCAAATTCGTCATAACTTAAAAAGTGCCGAGTATCCTCGTTCATTGGAGCTTGCATGATCAGATAATCTGATTCTTTTAACAAGGTCGCCTTATCGATCAGACGTGCTCCATATTCCTGAACAACGGTTGGTGAGACAAACGGATCATAGACAATAATCTCTACACCAAAGGCGCGTGCTCGGTCAGCGATAGCTTGGCCAATTGCGCCAAAAGAAACAATGCCCATGATACAACCTCGGATGCGGTGGATCGGAGCACCAGACTGCCATTGCCAGATACCAGCTTTCGTCGCCTTATCGTAAAAGGGCAGCTTACGTGCCAGCGTTAGCCACAAAGAGATTGCATGGTCAGCAACCTCTTCTGTGCAGTAATCCCGCACGTTGGTGACGAGAATTCCTTTTTTAGTTGCCGCGTCAACATCAACAATATCAACGCCAACACCGAAACGGGCGATAACCTTGCACTGTTGCATATGGGCAATTGTTTCTGCGCCAATCCGTGCGTACTGGTTCATCATTCCAAAGCAATCGCGAGCCGCTTCGAAGAGATCTTCCTGATTTTTAGCCTGCAGCGCGATTACTTCCGCACCCGCGGCCTCAAGGATGGCGGTCTCAACACTGACGTCACCATAATCGTAATCTGTTATAACAATTTTGGGTTTTTCGCTCATTTGTGTTCCGTCCTTCAATTGAGGTGAATTCGCTATCTTGATCACATAAACTTGGAAGTCTCGATTTCAGTTTTCTATTGATATTTAATTTAATATCTGATATCTAATATCTGATATACCAGTTATAAAAATGAGTCAAACAAAAATGAACATTGAGGTGATGCCTGATATCTGGCACACCAGGTTTATCTCAAAACGACTCAGCGGAGAATATCAATGGACGCGATTGAGAGACCTAAATCCCTAACTAAAATTGTTTTGACCAAACTTCGAGATCAAATCATTCATGGCGACCTTGCTTTGGGGGCTGCACTTTCCGAGCGGCGCATAGCAGAGGAACTCGGTGTCTCCAAAACCCCCGTGCGCGAAGCGCTGGCGCAATTGAAGAACGAAGGATTAGTCCATATTTACCCGCAAAGTGGTGCGCACGTCATCACCTTCAGTGCAGTAGAAATTGTTGACATGTGTGATTACCGTCTGGTTTTAGAGACAGCTGGGCTGAAAATGGCAATGTCTCACAACCACGAAACTCTGTTAAACGAGCTGACTAAAATTGTTCACACAATGCAGAAAGCTCATGAGAAAGGTGCAATCCGAGAGTATTTAGAAATGGATACCGACTTTCACAAAGCTTTCTTCACCAACTGCGGTAATAAACACCTCTATGATAGCTATAACCTTTTTTCGGGAAAGATCGCTGCGCTCAGAACCCATCTGGCAACTAAGCCCGGGCACACAAAGCTATCCTTACATGAACATTTGTTGATATTGGGAATTGTAAAAAGTGGTGATGCCAAAAAAGGTAAAAGCGTCCTCGTCGAACACATTGGGCGTACTAGAGATACCTATTCATTGGAAATTTCTGATGTGGCTGTCACAGATCAAAAGAATGAAACGGCAGCGTTAAAACTAAATTATCAATAACTTATAAATCAATTTCTACGCCTCTGAACACAGTTCTAACACTTAGGTAGACCTATTATGGAAATCAGCACATTTAACGTCGTCGTTGAAGGGGGAATGGAGTATCCGTTTCCATCCTTGATCCCCATTAATCAATCGTTTTCTCGGGAGCGCATCGAAAACATTTCCAACACTATTGCTTCTGAAATGAAGAAAATTCCGAAAGACATCATTTCAGGGAAGACCATCGCGATTACTGTTGGCAGCAGAGGGATTACGGGGATGGTGAGTATAATTCGTGCGTTGGTGCAGGAACTCAAAGCATGTGACGGAGAGCCATTTATTGTCCCGGCCATGGGCAGCCATGGCGGTGCGACGGACGAAGGTCAAATTAAAATATTAGCTAGCTACGGGATCACTGAAGATAGTATTGGTGCGCCGATCCGTTCTTCAATGGAAGTGGTTGAAGTTAGTCAGCTTGACGATGGCACTCCGCTCTATACTGACCGTTTAGCCTATGAAGCTGATGCAATTATCATCGCCAACAAGATTAAGCCACATGCCGATTTCAAAGCGAACTATGAAAGCGGTTTGGTGAAAATGCTTAGTATAGGCCTTGCTAAACACAAAGGGGCCGTAACGCTTCACCGTCATGGTTTCGATCAGTTCCATGATATATTGCCCCGTGTCGCAGAAGTTTTACTAGACAGGCTTCCAGTTTTGTTTGGTCTTGCCATCCTTGAAAACGCTTTTGATGAGCTGATGAGTTTGGAAATCATTCCGACTGAGAAAATTTTATCGCGTGAAAAAGAATTGCTGAAGATATCAAAACGATCTATCGGGCGATTGTTATTCCCTGAGATTGATTTGCTGATCATCGACGAAATAGGCAAGAATATAAGTGGTGAAGGGATGGACCCAAATGTAACAGGACGCCCAGGATCAGGGTTGCCCGGATTTAATGCGCCAGAAATACAAAAAATTGTCGTCCTTGATATCACCCCACAATCACATGGTAATGGGGTTGGTATAGGTCTAGCCGACATCTCGACGAGAAACTGTATCGAGAAAATAGATTTAGGTGCTGTTTACACCAATGCGATCACCGCTACTATTTTGAACCCGGCAAAGCTGCCAATCATTATGAATTCAGATAGAGATGCACTAGCAGTGGCGCTTAAAACATGTAATCGCATAACGCCTGAAACAGCGCGTATTGTTCGCATTAAGAATACCCTTGAACTCCATAGAATTTGGGTCTCCCCAGTAATGCTTGATGAGCTCGAGAAAAACGAAAATATTGAGATCGCTGGTAAAGAAACGCCCCTGGAATTCGATAGTTCAGGCCGTATTTTTCCGTGTGAATATTAAAAGATAGAATAA
>JAPKAX010000150.1 GCA_028825025.1 Rhodospirillales bacterium
TCGTAATAAATAAAAAGAGGTGCTAGCGTTGAAGCACCCCTTTTTTGTATTTTAATCGTGGGGCTTTTCGAGCATCCATTTTAAGTTGGCCTCAACAGTTGGCCATTCGCTGGGGATGATCGAATACACAGCGGTGTCACGCACGGTCCCGTTTGGCAGGATCATATGGGATCTTATAACCCCATCTAATTTTGCCCCCAGCCGTTCAATCGCCCGTCGGCTTTGATGATTAACAAAGTGAGTTCTAAACTCAACTGCAATACAATTTAAGTGTTCGAAGGCATAGCGCAACAAAAGCAATTTGCATTCCGTATTTAAAGGCGAACGCTGAACCGATTTCCGATACCAAGTTGAGCCAATTTCCACTCTTTTATTTATGGCGTCTATGTTCATATATGTGGTCATGCCGACAGCACGGTTGTTCGATTTGTCGATAATTGCAAACGGCATCATCGAGCTTTTTTCTCTCAAGTCCAACCGTCTTTCGATCTCGCTTTTTACCTGATCAGGTTTTGGGATTGTTGTGTACCAAAACTTATGCAGATCGCCGTCAGCCGTCGCACTTTCTAAATCCGCTTGATGATCAAATGTTAACGGAACAACAGATACATATGTTCCTTCTACAGAAAATGCATTTGGCCAAGGCGTCATTTTAGTGTCTCTTTTAAATTAAACTCTTTAGCCAATAACTCATACGATCGGCGCTGCGCTGCTGGATCAAAGGCCCACGTTAAGACCACGACTTCGTCGATTTCATAAGCCTCGGCGATTTCGCGCAATTTCGCGCCAACTTGCCCGGCATCGCCAATAATCGCTTCATCGGTTAGGGATCTGAAATGGGATTTTTGGGTATTGTTATAAGAAAACTCGATGGCTGCTTCGGGTGAAATGAGGGGGCCCAATTGACCGTATTCACGCATAACTTTGTTATGGGCACGGCTGGCGTATAAATGCCGCGCGTGATCTTTAGTTTCGGCGGCTAAAGCCCATAAACAAACCGTGGCGATGGGTTTTGGAAAGCGTTCACTGGGTTGGTAATTGTCGCGATATAATTCGAGCGCTTGGCCAGCGCCACGCCCATCAGTAATAAAATGTGCAAAACAATAAGGAATACCGAAATGAGCGGCAACCGAAGCGCCATAATCCGATGTCCCGAGCATCCATGTGTCGGGGCTGGTCTCTGATTTAGGATACGCTTGGATTTCTTGAAAAGGATGATTGTCGGCCAATTTAGATCCCGTGACCCAAGCCATCAAATCGCGGACTGCGTTCGGGAATTGATCTGCTGCTGTGCGGGCATTGGGGTTTAGGGCATGTGCGGTTTTGCCGTCTGACCCAGGGGCACGGCCCAAGCCCATATCAATCCGGCCGGGCGCAATGGCGTCTAAAACGCGAAACTGTTCGGCTACTTTTAAAGACGAATAATGCGGCAACATAACGCCTGCACTGCCAATCCTAATTCTGTACGTGGTTGCCGCAATGGCGGCCATGATGATTTCTGGGGCAGAGCCTATAATGGCCGGGTGATTATGGTGTTCAGAGACCCAAAAGCGGGAATACCCTAACTCTTCGCAGGTTTTAGCAAGTTCGATTGTCGTTCGAATTGATTCGTCCTGAGGGCGGCCTGAAATTGCTGTAGATTGATCGAGAACTGAAAGTTTAAGCATGGTTTGTTACTGTCAAATCCGGTTTCTGTGGTATGGTGATCCAGCTGTTAAGGTGATCCGTATAAACTTTAAATAATACTTATTTCATAAGGATGGTGATAAGTATTAAGGATATAGCCGGTATTTACACACATAAAACGCCTTTTTCCGTATTTTAGCGGGTCATTAAGGTGAAAAACTGACTGGAATCCGTAAGTTCATAAGACTTCGCGAGTCTTTTTCTCGCATTTTCTGATTGGATGAACCGGGCATGCCTGCTATTTAGGCAAGCCTTTGCGAGCGAACCACTGACAACAAATGATTAAGTTGAGCAAATCTATGGATACAAAAATGACGACGAGTATACGTGATGGTGCCGGATATCCGGAAAAACAAGGGATGTATGATCCTGCTGAAGAGCATGATGCTTGTGGTTTTGGCTTTATTGCCAACATTCATAACAAACCGAGCCACGAAATCGTCGAGCAAGCTTTGCAGATTGTTCAAAACTTGGATCATCGGGGTGCCATTGGTGCTGACCCGCTGGCTGGTGATGGCGCTGGATTGTTGATCCAGCATCCCGACAAATTCCACCGTAAAGTTTTTGGTGCCAAAGGCATTGAATTACCAGAATTGGGCGATTATGCAGTTGGCATGATCTTTTTGCCGCAAGACGAAAAACGTCGGGCGAAGTGCGTTGCTGCGTTTAACCGCGTAACGGCTATTGAGGGTCAATTGGTTTTGGGTTGGCGCGATGTGCCTTGCGATAATTCTGTGTTGGGTGAAACGGTCAAACCAAACGAGCCCGTTATTCGTCAAATTCTTATTAGTCGTGGCCCCGAAACACCGGATGAAGAAACGTTCCAGCGCAAGCTTTACGTTATCCGTAAACAAGCCCACCACGCCATTTGGGATTACGACCAAAAAGCATGGCAGGACTTTTATGTGCCGTCTTTGTCGACCCGGACCATCATCTATAAAGGGATGGTTTTGGCACCAAACTTGGCTAAGTACTATGTCGATTTTCAAGACCAAGATTTCGAATCGGCTATTGGCTTGTTCCACCAGCGCTTTTCAACCAACACCTTCCCGTCTTGGCGCTTGGCCCAGCCCTTCCGCTTTTTGAGCCACAACGGTGAAATCAACACGCTTCGCAGCAACATCAACTGGATGAACGCGCGCCGCCATAACATGAGCTCATCCGTTTTGGGTGAAGATTTGGAAAAGCTGTGGCCATTAATTGGTGATGGTTCCTCCGATTCGTCGACCTTTGATAATGCCTTAGAATTGTTGGTTATGGGCGGCTATTCATTGCCCCATGCCATGATGCTTATGATCCCAGAGGCATGGTCAAACAACCCGTCGATGGATGCCGACCGCAAGGCCTTTTACGAATACCATTCAGCCGTGATGGAACCCTGGGACGGCCCAGCCGCCATGGCATTTACGGATGGTAAACAAATTGCTGCAACGTTGGACCGCAACGGGCTACGCCCTGCGCGTTACATCGAAACCGATGATGGCATGGTGATTATGGCATCTGAAGTTGGCGTGCTGCCCATTCCAGAGCATAAAATTGTCAAAAAGTGGCGTTTGCAGCCGGGTAAAATGTTGTTGGTCGATTTGGAACAGCACCGAATTATTTCTGATGAAGAATTAAAATCAGAATTAGCGACCGCCCGCCCGTATCAAGAATGGTTAGACAAAAACCAAATTGAATTGGACGACTTACCCGAAGAAGTTGGCCCGATGACACCGGACCCCGCAACGTTGCTTAACCAACAGCAAGCGTTTGGTTATACACAAGAAGACATCAAATCGTTCTTCATTCCCATGGCGACGGAAGGCCAAGACCCGATTGGGTCCATGGGCCGCGATATTCCGTTGGCACCATTGTCAGATAAATCACGGATGTTGTCTGACTATTTCTTCCAGAAGTTTGCTCAAGTCACCAACCCACCAATTGACCCAATTCGTGAAGAATTGGTGATGTCGTTGGTTAGTTTAATTGGCCCGCGCCCGAACTTGCTCGATTTGGATTCTGGCGGAAACTCGAAGCGCTTGGAAATCCACCAGCCAATTTTGACAAATGCTGATTTGGAAAAAATTCGCCGTATTGAGAATCAAGTTGATGGATCGTTTAAAACATCCACGCTAAGCATTTGCTATTCAGTAAAGGGCGATGATGGCGCAGCAATGGCCGATGCAATTGAGCAATTATGCCAAACAGCCGAGCGTTTGGTTGGCCAAAAAGGCTTCAACATTCTGATCTTATCTGATCGCACCATGGACGCTGATCAAGCGGCAATCCCTGCATTGTTAGCTATGGGCGCTGTGCACTTCCATTTGATCCGCAAAGGATTGCGCACCGAAGTGGGGTTGGTTATTGAAACCGGCGAAGCGCGGCGCGTTCACGATTTCTGTTTGCTTGCTGGTTATGGTGCCGAAGCCATTAACCCATATTTGGCCTTCGATGTTCTATCAAACATTGCTACCGATTTGGGCGATGTCAGCGAAGAGGTTGTCCATACCCGCTACATCAAGGCCTTGGGTAAGGGCATTTTAAAAGTCATGTCGAAAATGGGCATTTCTACTTATCAGTCTTACTGTGGCGGACAAATTTTTGACGCCGTTGGATTGTCGAGTGAATTTATCGAAACTTATTTCACTGGCACAGCCACCAAAGTCGAAGGCATCGGTTTGGCTGAAGTCGCCCGCGAAACAGAAACCCGCCATGCCAATGCGTATGGTGACGTTCCGATTTATCGCAACAGCCTAGATGCGGGCGGCGACTTAGCTTACCGGATACGGGGTGAAGAACACATTTGGACACCTGAAACCATTGGCACGCTTCAGCATGCAGTGCGTTCTGCCAATTACGGTATGTTCAAAAAATATACAAAAACAATTGACGACCAATCAGTGAAATTCAAAAACCTTCGCGGGTTGTTTATATTAAAACCGATTGGGAAAGCCGTTCCTTTGGATGAGGTTGAATTGGCTTCTGAAATTGTTAAGCGCTTTGCGACAGGGGCCATGTCGTTTGGGTCGATCTCACCGGAAGCCCATACGACGCTTGCTATCGCCATGAACCGCTTAGGCGGTAAATCCAACACAGGCGAAGGCGGCGAAGAAGCCTCACGCTTCACGCCCATGGAAAATGGCGATTCTATGCGCTCTGCTATCAAGCAGGTGGCATCGGGTCGGTTTGGTGTAACCAACGAATACCTAACTAATGCAGATGATATTCAAATCAAAATGGCGCAGGGTGCGAAACCTGGTGAAGGTGGGCAGCTGCCCGGTCATAAGGTTGATCAACGGATCGCAGCTGTGCGTCATTCAACGGCTGGCGTTGGTTTGATCTCGCCTCCGCCGCATCACGATATTTATTCAATCGAAGATTTATCCCAATTGATCTACGATTTGAAGAACGTCAACCCTCGCGCCCGGATTTCAGTTAAACTGGTTTCTGAAGGCGGCGTTGGTACGATTGCGGCTGGTGTAAGTAAAGCCCATGCAGATCACGTAACCATTTCTGGTCACGATGGAGGCACCGGCGCAAGCCCGATCACGTCCTTGTTGAACGCTGGCGGCCCATGGGAAATGGGCTTGGCTGAAACACAACAAACCTTAGTTATGAACGAATTGCGTGGGCGTATTTCTGTGCAGGTTGATGGCGGTTTACGGACTGGACGCGATGTGGTTGTTGGCGCCTTGCTGGGTGCCGATGAATTTGGTTTCGCAACGGCGGCATTGATTTCAGAAGGCTGTATTATGATGCGGAAGTGCCATTTGAACACATGCCCCGTTGGGGTAGCGACACAAGACCCCGAATTGCGCAAGCACTTTACGGGTGAGCCAGAACACATTGTAAACTTCTTCACCTTCTTGGCTGAAGAAGTCCGCGAGATTATGGCGGGCCTTGGTTTCCGTACCATCAACGAAATGGTCGGGCGCACGGATGTCTTGAACATGAACCCCGCGATTGATCATTGGAAAGCACAGAATATCGATCTGTCAAAGCTTCTGCACATGCCTAACGTCTCCGACGATGTTGCCCGCTTTAACTGCGAAACGCAGGACCATGAACTTGAAAAAGCTTTAGACAATGAGCTTATCAAACAAGCCCGCCCAGCGATTGATGATGGAAAAAAAGTCCAAATCGAAACGACGGTTCAAAATACAAACCGCGCGGTTGGCGCAATGCTATCGGGTGAAGTGGTCCAAGTTCATGGCCATGCAGGTCTTGAAGATAACAGTATCCATATTAAGCTCAAAGGCAACGCGGGCCAAAGCTTTGGTTGCTGGTTAGCTAAGGGTGTGACGTTGGAATTGGTTGGTGATGCCAACGATTACGTTGGAAAAGGCTTATCTGGCGGACGGATTATTGTATACCCAGCAACAGACAGCCCTATTGTTCCCTATGAAAATATCATTGTTGGAAATACTGTTATGTATGGTGCGATTGCTGGGGAAAGCTATTTCTACGGCGTTGCAGGCGAACGCTTTGCTGTTCGTAATTCGGGTGCCACAACGGTTGTAGAAGGATGTGGTGATCACGGGTGTGAATATATGACCGGTGGTATTGTTGCGGTACTGGGCAAAACGGGGCGCAATTTTGCTGCCGGTATGTCTGGCGGTATTGCATACATTTTGGATGAAGATGGTGATTTTGAATTGCGGTGCAATATGGCTATGGTCGAGATTGAAACAATTGACGGCAATGAAGCATCTACTCAAGACGTGATCGCATTGTCTAAAGATTTTCTTCGCCATGATGCACAACGTTTGCGCGGAGTAATTGAAGAACATCATAAATATACGGATAGCACTCAAGCGAAAAAGATCCTTGATAATTGGGGAACTTATTTGCCAAAATTCGTGAAAATTATGCCGATAGATTATCGGCGCGCTCTTAACGATATGCAGGAGGCGGCTCAGGCCGACAGCTCTGAACTTATTAGCGCGGCAGGAGAATAAAATGGGTAAGACGACAGGGTTTATGGAGTTTGAGCGCAACGACCGGAGTTTTGAGGACGCGGCGGAGCGGATTAAAGACTATAAAGAGTTTATGGTTCCTTTGAGTGAGGGCGAGCTTGTTGAGCAAGGGGCGCGCTGCATGGATTGCGGTATTCCTTATTGCCATAACGGTTGCCCAGTCAACAACATCATTCCGGAATGGAACGATCTGGTTTATCAAAAAAACTGGAAAGAAGCACTCCAGGTTTTGCATTCGACAAACAACTTTCCTGAGTTCACGGGGCGCATTTGCCCCGCTCCTTGTGAAGCGGCTTGTACGCTGAACATCACAGATGAGCCGGTAACGATTAAAACCATCGAATGCTCAATTGTTGATAAGGGTTGGGCAGAGGGTTGGATCAAACCTGAGATTGCATCCCACCGGACCGGTAAAAAAGTTGCTGTAGTGGGCTCTGGCCCAGCTGGATTGTCATGTGCTCAGCAGTTGGCGCGTGCGGGCCATAAGGTTGTTGTGTTTGAAAAGAATGCAAGGATTGGGGGTTTGTTGCGGATTGGTATTCCCGATTTCAAAATGGAAAAATCCCACATCGACAAACGAATGTCGCAAATGCAGGCTGAAGGTGTTGAGTTTCGACCCAACAGCCACGTTGGTGGAAATATCACCTATGATATGCTACTGCGCGAATTTGATGCGATTGCATTAACTGGCGGTTCTGAACATCCTCGTGATTTACCCGTTCCCGGCCGTGATCTAGATGGCGTTCATTTTGCGATGGAGTTTTTGTCCCAACAAAATGACCGTAACGCAGGCGTTAATGTAGCAGATGATATTGCGATTTTAGCAACAGGAAAACATGTTGTGGTTATTGGTGGTGGCGATACTGGGTCCGATTGTGTTGGTACATCGCGGCGTCAAGGCGCTGCGTCGATCACTCAATTAGAATTGATGCTAGAGCCTCCTGAAAAAGAAGATAAAGCAATGACATGGCCGAATTGGCCAATGAAAATGCGTACATCAAGTTCTCACTTAGAAGGCTGCGAACGTCAATTTGCAGTGACGACAAATACTCTGAGTGGGGACGCTGGTGCCGTCAAAACCTTGCACGGAGCCGAGGCGGAATGGGGTGCGAATGCCGATGGGCGGATGCAAATGAACCCTGTTGCTGGGTCCGAGTTTGAGTTGAAAGCTGATCTGGTTTTATTAGCTATGGGTTTTGTTCATCCGATCGCTGAGGGTCTTTTGAATTCGCTTGGTGTTGCTTTAGATAATCGGGGCAATGTAAAAGCCAACGAAGATGACTATAAATCATCGGTCGAAAAAGTGTTCGTAGCTGGTGATATGCGGCGGGGACAATCGTTGGTCGTTTGGGCGATCCGCGAAGGTCGTCAATGTGCCAGTTCCATCGACACATACTTGATGGGCTCAACCAACCTTCCGCGCTAACATATTCGTTTCTATTGAATAGCCTGCAAAGCACCGTCGAAGTGATCCAAAAGATCGTCACAGACTTTGCTGTCGTGGCTATGGATTTGTTAAGTTTGGTCCCCATCGGGTTCAAAAAGACGCCGCAATCAAACAAGGCCAACATTAAGGCTTTGCTTTTTTGGTTCGATCTGTAATTAGAAACTAGGTTGGCTGAAAACACCACTTGCGCGAAGAGACCGTCGCCAATCATCATGGTCACC
>JAPKAX010000394.1 GCA_028825025.1 Rhodospirillales bacterium
GTAAAATTAAGACCTTAATGAGGTGAATGGGTAGTACCCCCATTTATAAGTGTCTTCGTAAGTAGAACTGCTTAAGCTGTAATGGGTATACTCATTGCTAGTTTTTGTTTTGGGCGTTATGCCGCCGATGGCCATGTTGGGCCTTGTATTTCTAATTCCTAAACGTCGTGGTAAATAATACTTAAAACAGTGATTGTTTTAAATGTTGAATAAATTGACGATGTTTTTTAAGGATTTTTTCTTGTGAGTAGTTAAGCAAACTGGCCTGCTGTGTATCCTGATGACCATGCCCATTGAAAATTAAAGCCGCCTAAGTGTCCGGTAACGTCAACAACTTCGCCTATGAAATAAAGGTTAGGAACTTGTGTGGCCTCCATTGTCTTAGAGGATAATTCCGATGTAGCTACCCCGCCTCGTGTAGCTTCGGCTGTTCGGTAACCCTCGCTGCCACTGGGAATAATTCGCCAGTGGTTAATGCGCTCACTTAACGCCCGTAACCGTTTGTCTGGTATATTTGCAAATTGCTCTGGAAGATCTAACTCAGTTGCAATAACGCCAGCAATCCGCTTGGGCAGATACTCTTCTAAAAAGGGGCGTAGCCGTTGTTTTGGCTTACCGTCTTTCAGTGCTTTCAAAAGTTCAAAAAAGTCAGTACCGGGTAACAGATCAACACTTATGTTTTGACCTAAATCCCAATAAGAAGAAATTTGTAGGATTGCAGGACCACTTAATCCGCGGTGCGTAAACAGTAGCGCTTCTTCAAACTGCGTTTTTGCGCATTTAACTCGCACATCAACTGCTATTCCTGCTAAGGACTTTAGCTGATCGCGAATAACACCGTCGAAGGTCAATGGGACCAGTGCGGGTTCAGGTGTTATGATTTGTAAGCCAAATTTTTGTGCAACATCGTAGCCAAAAGATGTCGCCCCCATTTTTGGGATCGACTTCCCGCCTGTGGCAATAATCACCGATTGTGCTTCATAAGCTTCAGATTGCCCAAAAACTTTAAAATGAGACGGTTTTTGTATTTTTGAAATATCAACGTTAAAATGAAATTCGACGTTTGCGGCCTGACATTCAGCCAGCAACATGTCGTTGATCTGCACAGCTGATTGGTCACAAAACAGCTGGCCATGCTTTCTTTCATTGTATGCGATGCCATATTGATCAATTAAACGGATGAATTGATCTGGTGTATATCGCTTTAATGCTGAAATACAGAACCGTGGATTTTCAGAAATAAAGTTGGTTGGTTTTGTGTATATGTTTGTGAAATTACATCTTCCACCGCCGGAAATTCTGATTTTTTCCCCAATTTTGTCAGTTCGTTCAAGGATAGCAACGTGCCGTCCACGTTTGCCGCATTCGATTGCGGCCATCATCCCAGCTGCTCCTGCGCCAATAACAAGTACGTCGTAAATCGCGCTGGTCCTTCGTTTGTGAATTTGATTTCGGACCATAAATCAATCGAGAGGAAGGAAAAAGCCTTGGTTCAGAATTTTATACGGATACCTACAAGGAGGTTTTTCTGAATTTCGAGTGCAAAGAACGCGTTCAGAACAGAAGCTTCATAGCTATCACCGTACAGTGAATATGCATATGACCTTGTTGCGTTTCAGAGCATCGATGCTGTTCCGTCCATGTAACCTGACGTCTGAAAATTCATCTGGAGTT
>JAPKAX010000006.1 GCA_028825025.1 Rhodospirillales bacterium
TTCAGCCACTGCTTACGCACTTTTACATTAATACATCAACATATATAATCAGAAATGTAAGTCATTACGATCCATCTTCAATATCACCTCTCATGTGTATCTGAGTATGATCATAATAATCCATAACACCACATGAGCCTCCCCCATGCTTCATCTCAGGTGACACACAAGACCACCTGAACAGCTAAAGCAGCATACTTATATACACAAATACTTTGTAGTATTATGTATGGCTCTCTGGAACTCTTTAACCACCTCAGATTCCATAAGACTCCATATTATCAAATGACACTGTATCGGGCTTAAAACGACTCACAGAGAGTTCTCAGGTGTGCCGGATTGATGCCTGATAATGCTGGTGTGGGCTGGAGTGGATCAGGAAGAAGGGTAGTGCAAACGGTAGTACATTTATGCCCCTTTACTATAAACTCATAACCTCCTAAGTTCCTGAAATAGCTGGATACCGGTGAGTAAATGGCACCTATGGAAGAAACACAACCTTCTCTTGGGCACCAAAACGCTAAAAAGCATAGCGTGCTGAGCTTGAGTTTGGCTTCTGCGGCGAACCATCGCCTCAATGAGTTAAATATTTGCAAAATACGTGGGGAAATCTTATGAAATTCGAAGCCCGAAAAAATCCAACATCCATTGAATTACACAAAGGCGACTTACCTGCCGGCCTCGACTTTGGCGACTGTGTTGCTGTGGATACAGAAACTCAAGGCCTTAACCACAACCGCGACCGCTTGTGTGTGGCACAACTGTCTTCCGGAGATGGAGTTTGCCATTTAGTTCAGTTTTCAGCAGATGGATATAAAGCGCCTCGTTTAGCAGCCTTAATGTCTGACCCTAAAATCACAAAGATTTTTCATTTTGCCCGCTTCGACGTAGTTATTTTGAAAAAATATCTCGGCGTCGACATCAATTCCGTTTATTGTACAAAAATCGCCTCCCGGTTAATTCGGACGTACACAGACCATCACGGTTTAAAGCACGTAACCAAAGAGCTTTTGAAAATTGATTTATCGAAAGAACAGCAATCATCCGATTGGGCAGCAGAAGACCTATCCGATGATCAGCTTAAATACGCCGCAATGGATGTATTGAACCTGCATGCCTTAAAAGAACGCTTAGACATCATGCTGACCCGAGAAAACCGAATGGAACTGGCCCAATCGTGCTTTGATTTCCTAAGCACCCGCGGCCAGTTAGACGCTATGGGCTGGGGTGACATGGATATCTTTGCTCATTAACGCCGACTTGCGGCATAAATAAGCGCAACAGATTGCCGTTAAGTAACCGGTTTTATTGACCCTTTCCGGACTCCAGCGCATACTAACCTACAACGCGATAGATCTATGATTAATATTTTATTTCAGTGCTAATTGTGTGCAAAAGGATTTAAGTTTTTTATGACCACTTCAACGGCTTCGGATCAGATCCCTTTACTCTCCCAAACGGAAGGCGACGATTTAAGCTCGGCCCGCCGAGTTCTCGGGATTGAAGCCAATGCATTACATAGCTTAGCCGCAAGTTTGGGCGAGAACTTTGTTTTAACCATTGATATTTTATCCAAAATCAAGGGCCGTGTGATTATTTCGGGCATGGGAAAAAGCGGCCACATAGCGAAAAAAATAGCCGCCACAATGGCATCAACAGGAACGCCTAGTTTTTATGTCCACCCCGGCGAAGCATCCCATGGTGATTTAGGTATGATTACCAAAGACGATGCAGTTTTGGCTTTATCTAACTCTGGCGAAACAACAGAACTTGCCGATTTAATTGCCTACTGCAAACGTTTTGATATCCCTTTAATTTCTATGACATCACGCAAAAACAGCACTTTGGATACGGCCGCCACAATTTCCTTTGTTTTACCGCCCGCTCCGGAAGCTTGCCCCATGGGACTTGCCCCAACCACATCAACAACCCTGATGCTTGGGCTTGGCGATGCCATTGCGGTTGCTTTGTTGGAACGCAATAAGTTCTCGCCTTCTGACTTTCAAACCTTTCACCCCGGCGGCAAATTGGGCCTTAAACTGCTTAAAGTCCGGGACTTGATGCATTCTGGTGATGAATTACCAACCGCCACCAGCGATATGGACATGTCAGAAGCAATTCTGGTCATTTCAGCTAAAGGCTTTGGCTGTCTGGCTGTGGTCGATAGTGGAAATCATTTACAAGGTGTCATTACCGATGGTGATTTACGTCGCCATATGGGGCCCGATTTTTTGGCTAAAAAAACCGAAGATCTGATGACAGTCGGCGCTCAAACAATTGGCCCAGATGCTCTAGCCAGTGAAGCTGCGGCCCTTATGGATGTCAAAAGAATAACCAATTTGTTTGTTATCGAAAATAATAAGACCGTTGGGGTTTTACGTATCCACGACTGCCTGCGTGCAGGTGTCGTCTAATAATGGCGTCTATATCTCCTCATTTAAACCCACCAACCACCACCCCGACGCCCCGAGACCCCCGCCTAGGGCCGATTCCATTGCCCCGGCGCTTTACCCAAACCTATAGCCGTTTTGTATCGATGATGAAGTTCATCCTACCCGTTGCGGCATTGATTTTAATTTCGTTAGTTGTCTTGTGGCCCCATTTGGCACCGGATGATCTGCGTTTTCGTATTGGATTTGCGGCCATTAAGGCCAGTGTTTCCAAAGACCCGAGCATGGTAAACCCGCGTTTTATTGGCACTGATTCCGAAAACAAGCCGTATTCGATTACCGCTGATTTAGCCCGCAGCTTAGGTGAAACAGGGTCAAAAATAGAATTGGAAGTGCCAAAAGCCGATATCACGCTTAATGACGGAACATGGCTGGTTCTGACGGCAAATACAGGCCTATTTGCCCATTTGAAAAATACTTTAAAGTTAGAAGGGATGGTTAATTTATTTCACGATTCTGGGTACGAATTTCAAACCGAAAAAGCCGTCATTGATTTGGCGTCAGGGGTTGCATCCGGAAATATGCCCATTCAAGGTCAAGGTGACTTTGGCCTGCTAACAGCCGAAGGCTTTAAGCTGGTAGATAAAGGGAAAACCATCTATTTCACAGGTAAATCCAAATTAACTCTGCATCCAGGGGCTAGAAAGACAGTCAAATGAAACGTTGGGTATTCCTTATCATCGCAATTGCTATGGCCGTTAGCGCAATCCGTTTGGCACAAGCACAAAGCTTGAATTTTGGTTCTGGCGATACGCCAATAGAGATCGATGCTGATAATGGTATTGAATGGCAACAAGATGGATTGGTTTTTGTCGCCCGTGGAAACGCCCGTGCAATCCGTGGAGACGTTAGTGTTTTAGCCGATGAATTGCGCGCCTACTATCGCCAGACGAATGATGGCTCAACCGAAATATGGCGATTAGATGCCATTGGAACCGTTCGGATAAAATCAGCTGAAGGAACCGCATACGGCGACAAAGCTCTTTATGATGTTGATAATTCGATCCTAACAATTACCGGGAAAAACTTAAAACTAGTTTCTGGCGAAGACTGGCTAACCGCTACCGATCAATTGGAATATTGGGAAACTAAACAAATGGCTGTGGCCCGTGGCAATGCAGCGGCAAAACGCGCAGATAAAAAATTAAACGCCAATATATTGGCTGCCTATTTCCGTAAAAACAAAAAAGGTGAAACTGGAATTTATCGGATCGATGCCTTTGATGACGTCAAAATTAAAACCGCCAAAGATGAAGCAACTTCTGATCGGGGCATTTATAATGTTGAAAGCGGTATAGCAACACTGACGGGGTCTGTTAGGATTATACGTGATAACAATGTCCTAAATGGGTGTAGCGCAGATGTGAACTTGAATACAGGTGTTAGTCGATTGCATAGTTGTGCAACGGGTAGCGGACGCGTAAAAGGGAGCTTCCGGCCAACAAAGAAGCCGCGCAAATAAAAGATATTTCTGATATAATCAGGGTATAGCGTTGAAATTAACGAAAATGAGCAAGCCAATATGAACACCGAGCCTACAGAAAATGAACCTGGACGGCCTGCGCTTGTCGCTAACAATCAGGGCTTGGTCGTCAATAATATAGGCAAACGGTTCAAAAAACGACCGGTTGTTCGTGGTGTTAGTATGGAACTGCAACGCGGTGAAGTGGTTGGCTTGTTAGGTCCGAACGGGGCTGGAAAGACCACCTGTTTTTATATGATAACGGGGCTGATACCACCGGATCAAGGCTCGATTATACTGGATGGCAACGATATTTCAGATTTACCTATGTACCGCAGGGCGCGATTAGGGATTGGCTATTTGCCTCAAGAATCTTCTATTTTCAGAGGTTTGAGTGTTGAGCAAAACATTCGCGCCGTTTTGGAGGTTGTTGAAAAATCACGCGAACGCCGCGAAGCTATTTTGGAAGCCTTATTGGCTGAGTTTTCGATTACCCACTTACGCCGGACACCTGCTTTGGCCCTTTCAGGCGGTGAACGCCGCCGGGTTGAAATTGCGCGCGCCTTGGCATCTAACCCGCATTTCGTTCTATTGGATGAGCCTTTTGCCGGCATTGACCCCATTGCGGTTGGCGATATCCGTGATTTAGTTGCACACTTAAAAGACCGTGGAATTGGCGTTTTAATCACTGATCATAATGTACGCGAAACATTGGACGTGATTGATCGGGCCTATATCATCCACGATGGATTGATGCTTATGGAAGGGGCGCCAAACGATATCGTCGGAAACGAAGATGTCAGGCGCGTGTATCTGGGTGACCGGTTTAGCCTTTAACCTTCAGTCACTGGTATTCTCATGGTACTAGGCCCCCGCTTAGATCAGCGCCAATCGCAGTCACTTGTCATGACGCCGCAATTGCAACAAGCTATCAAGCTTTTGCAAATGTCGAATATGGAGCTGACTGAATTTGTCGAGCAAGAGCTAGAGCAAAACCCGCTGCTTGAGCGCGACGAAGGTGATCGGCGTGACGAACCCCAAGTCGAGCAATCAGACACTCAACCCGACGATCCATCGATCTCGTCTTCTGAAGATCCCCCAGCCGCTCTAGAAGACATCGATTTCAGCCGCAACGATCAAGTAGAGATTCCCCAAGCTCAGGAATTAGATGCGGAACTCAACAATACTTTTACCACCGACAGCGGCAGCGACATTGAAGGCCCAGCCTTCGATCAGGCGGCGTTTCGGGAACCCGCGGGCTCTGGTGGTGGCGGTTTTGATGGCTTGTTACCTGACTTAGAACAAACGCTTTCAGAACAACTGACCTTGCGCGAACATTTAATGGCGCAAATTGGAATCGAAGTTGCCGATCCGATTGACAGGATTATTGGCACGTACTTAATCGACCTTTTAGATGAAGCGGGTTATATCCGTGATGAGTTAGACAGTGTTGCTTTAAATTTGGGGTGCGAGATTGAGCGCGTTGAAGCAACCCTTGAAATTATGAAGCAGCTTGACCCGCCGGGTATCTTTGCCAGCGATTTGCGCGAATGTTTAACTTTACAGCTTAAAGATTTGGACCGGTTTGATCCCTGCATGGAAGCCTTGGTTGAAAACCTTGAATTGCTAGCAAAACGTCATTTAACAGCGCTTATGGACGTTTGTAACGTCGATCAAGAAGATTTGGCGGATATGATTAATGAGCTAAAAGCGCTTAATCCAAAGCCCGCCACAGCCTTTGACCACTCCGTCAGTCAAGCGATCACCCCGGATGTTTTAATGCGCGCGAAACCGGGGGGAGGGTGGTTGATCGAGCTTAATTCAGACACCTTGCCGCGCGTTCTTGTCAACAACCACTATCATTCCCAAGTTGTTGGACGGACAAAGGGTCGCGAAGATAAATCTTACATTGCCGAACAATTTCAAACCGCAAACTGGTTGGTAAAATCGCTACACCAGCGCGCCACAACTATACTTAAAGTCGCCACGGAACTGGTTATCCAACAAGACATGTTTTTTCGTTTGGGCGTTCAGCACCTAAAACCTTTAGTCCTTCGTGATATTGCAGAAGCCATTGAAATGCATGAGAGCACAGTTAGCCGGGTTACATCGAATAAATACATGGCAACACCGCGCGGCATATTCGAATTAAAATACTTCTTCACGTCTGCAATTGGCTCGACAATGGGTGGCGAAGCACACTCAGCAGAAGCGGTCCGGCATCGAATCAAAATGTTAATTGATGGAGAATTGCCGACAAAGATTCTTTCAGATGATAAATTAGTCGTTATTTTGAAATCTGAAGGCATGGATATTGCGCGCCGAACGGTTGCTAAATACCGCGAATCTATGAAATTGTCCTCGTCTGTGCAGCGCCGCCGCGATAAGGCAGCCCCTTCGTGATTTTATTTTCTTTTTCAAGATGGAAAATGTAAATAAACGGGTGTATTGACAATACTTGGGTTGGGTTCTAATTTTCCCGCCTTCCCAGATAATGGTCAAAATGCTTTGTTTTTTGAAAACGTTTGCTGGGTATACGGAGCCATTGGGCTCAGGAACACTAGGATCAGAACTCGAGAATTAAAATTCGAGGGTCATTTGATACCCGGCGTTTCCGACACGCAGAAACGGGACCACAAGTATATATGGAAATATCCGTTAAAGGTAAAAACATGGATGTTGGTGATGCGCTGAGCAGCCACGTTCAAGATCATTTAACCCCTGCCGTTGCAAAATATTTTGACCAAGCAATTGATGCCAGCGTGACATTTTCACGCGATGCTCATAATTTTCGAGCCGATATTTCTGTGCATCCAGGCCCGCGTGGCTTGTTGATCCAAGGCAAAGGTGAAGATCGCGACGCGTATGGTGCCTTTGAAGGCGCGCTTACGCGTATCGCAAAACAATTACGCCGCTACAAACGGCGCTTATCCGATCATCATAAAGCGACGGCAGCTGAAGACTATTTGCAAGCATTGCAATATGTGATCGAGCCTGAACAAGAAGATTTGGAATACGAGCCAGATGGTCAACCCGCGATCATTGCCGAGATGGAAACCCATATCGCAACATTGACCGTAAGCGAAGCCGTTATGCGAATGGATTTAGCCGATGCACCTGTGGTAATGTTCCGTAACAGTGCGAACGGTGGCTTAAATGTCGTTTACAAGCGAACCGACGGTAATGTTGGTTGGATTGATCCGGCAAACATTGAATAATACGCACGCATGGACGTGTCTTAAGTGCTAAGGAAAATGCAATGGAGATCAATGATCTCGTATCGCCAGACGGCGTGCTCGCAAACTTACGTGTAACAAGTAAAAAACAAGCTATTCAAGAGCTTGCACGGCGGGCTGCGGATATTTCTGGGCAACCAGAACGCGCTGTATTCGATGTGTTGATGGAGCGTGAGCGCCTTGGCACAACAGGGGTTGGTAATGGCATTGCGATTCCACATGGTAAATTAGAAAAAGTCGACCAGCTTTATGGAGTATTTGCACGGCTTGAATCGCCCATTGATTTTCAAGCGATTGATGATCAGCCGGTCGACTTGATCTTTTTGCTCCTGGCCCCTGAAACCGCGGGTGCGGACCATTTGAAAGCATTAGCGCGGGTGTCGCGTTTGTTGCGTGATATTCAGACTTGTGAGAAATTGCGCGGTACCAATACCATAGATGGTATATACGCAATATTGACAGAAAGCATGGAAAGCCGAGCCGCTTAAATGGTTTTAGAATTTACGTCGCTTATTGAACGTAAACCGGGACCAGTTCATTTTCCAAAACCAAAGCCTTCGCATAATTGCGGTCTTCAACAAAAGCCAAATGTTGCCCATCGGCGGAATAGATGGCGTATCCGGCAATGCCGTCTTCATGCTCTGGTTTTAAATAAGCAACGGATTCCGTACCCCAATTGGCAAAGTCTTGCGATGCCATGCTCAAATCATGAAAGCTTTCAGAGTTCATCGGGTATTCCATCTTTAAGTATTTTTCGATATATGCTCTCGTTTTGAACGAGCCTAGTATATATGTAATTAATCACGGTCTTTACCACCTTTTAAATGTTGCCCTAACCAACGTCAGAAGCGTAGCACTAGCCTACGTCTATTGTTGTTGGACGCTTTTTCTTTTTGTCAGGCGCTGCATTTTCAATTTTGATTGTCCGAACATCTGGTTCAGGAACAATCCGTTCTAAATCCACATGCAAAAGACCGTTATCCATACCGGCACCGGTAACTTCAATGCCTTCAGCCAAAACGAAACTGCGTTGAAATTGGCGGGCAGCAATGCCGCGGTGAATGAACACCCTATGCGAATCATCATCGGCGTTTTGCCCGCGGACAACCAACTCGTTGTCTTCAACGGTAACGCTTAATTCAGCCATAGTAAAACCGGCAACAGCTAAAGTAATCCGCAAGCCGTATTCGCTGGTTTGTTCAATATTGTAAGGTGGATATCCTTCAGCAGAGGCCTTCGATGCGCGGTCTAAAACCCGTTCGAAATTTTCAAAACCTAGCAGTAAGGGACTGTTGAATGCAGACATGCGTGGCATTGCGCGTGCTCCTCCGTTTTGAGCGAGTACTTATGTGGGGCCCACAATTGGCACCCCATCCGGCTTATTAAATCAAAAAACCCGATTTCACTTGTAAATTTGGCGTAAAATACCGAACTGTCAATAGGAGTCAACATTGATCCTTTTCCTTCTATAAAAAAATCAATAAAGCCGGTGCACTAACACCCTATTAATACTTATTTGCTCTAATCAAACTCGGCCGACTTGAAGCCCGTGTGGGTTCAGAATATCAATCATATTAACAGGTGGATATTACATTACATATGAAAGATCGCAGGCGCTTTTATTATTTAACCGGTCTTATGGCGCTCTTGGCTGTCAGCATTACGGCTGTATCCACTTTCATGTTTTATGACGCTTACTTTGAACAACAACGCTCGCGCTTTATCGAGTTGGCACAAAGCCAAGCCCGGTTAATTGAAGCCATTGGCCATTTTGATATCGCGCACAGTCAAACAGACCACTTAGATGGCGCATTAGGAGCTACATTATCACAAATCAAAGAGGCTCACAGTCGCTTCGAAGGTTTTGGGGAAACCGGTGAATTTGTACTCGCGCACATAAGCTCAGAAAAAATTGCTTTGTTGTCAAAGCGGCGCCATGAATCACAAGCCCTAGTCACCACCATTAACCACAATACGCTAATTGCGGCCCCTATGCTCAAAGCCCTTAAAGGTGAATCAGGCAGCATGATAAGCTCCGATTATAGGGGCGTTTCCGTACTTGCCGCTTATGAACATGTAGATGTTTTTAATTTAGGGATTGTTGCAAAAATTGACCTCGCTGAAATTCGCGCTCCTTTTATTCAAGCCGGAGCCATGTTTTCAGTCATTGGAATTTTCCTTGTTTTCATAACCAGTTTTTTATTTTTCCGCATTGTTAATCCGCTTATTCAACATTTAGAACGTGCGCTAGCAGCTCTCAAAAAACTATTTAATGAACAAGAATCTTTAATTAGCAAACAGACGGTGGAGCTTAATAGTGAATTGAACATGCGTAAAATGATAGAAAAATCTCTGATCCGAGCCAAAACAGAAGCTGATGAGGTCAACCGCTCTAAATCTGAGTTCATTGCCAATATGAGCCATGAACTCCGGACGCCACTCAATTCCATCATTGGTTTTTCCGAAATTATTAAAAACGAAATGTTTGGTAAAATCGGCAATGAAAAATACAAAGACTATGCTTTTGATATCAATAATTCAGGGGCACATTTGTTATCACTCATAAACGACATACTTGATGTCTCAAAAATTGAAGCAGGCGCTGTTACCCTCAGCGACGATATTTTCGACCCCCGGGCCCCCCTGAACGAAAGCATCCGAATGCTGAAAAACAGGGCTCATGATGCCGGAATTCAAATTACCAGTGAAGTCTTAGATGGGTGCCCGAACTTGAAAGCCGACGAATTACGGGTCAAACAAATGATCCTCAACCTACTAACTAATTCGATCAAATTCACTCCAAAAGGCGGCAAAGTGCAAATTTTGGTGCACGGGCATTTAAATTCAGGACTTGAAATTGAAGTTGCCGATAATGGCGTTGGAATTGCAGCAGATGATTTAGAACGCGTAATGCAACCCTATGGCCAAGCCGGACAGGATGCCGCTGTGCGGGTTGAAGAAAGTACTGGTCTTGGGTTGCCGCTTATTAATATGCTGATTGAATTGCACGGCGGTACGATGAAGCTAACCAGTGCAAAAGGGGAAGGAACACAAATCATTTTGCGTTTCCCAAAAACCCGCGTCGTTGCCCCAAGGGTTATAGCTGATTAAACAGAAGGTTTTTGTTTCGTGCGCTGGCGTTCCCTGTAAAACGTATAGACTCCCGTCATCACAACAATCGCGCCTCCGGTCAAGGTCCAGCTGTCCAACGTATCGCCAAACACGACAACACCAATAACAATTGCCCAAATCAGATTGGTATAGCGAAACGGCGATGCAAAACTGATATCACCGATCCGCATGGTCATAATGCTGAAAATATATCCAACGATCAAAAAGCACGCGGCAATTACAAGCATCCAAAGATGCTCGCCGGTGACCGGGCGCCATTCCATTGTCGGCGTCAGAAATCCTGCAGCAACCGTAATTCCTAAAGCAGCGGTCACTGCAGCATAGAGCGAGGGGACGTTGGGCGACAACTTGCGCGTGATTAGATCTCGGCCAGTCATAAACAGAACGGCTGCAAGAGCCCAAAAGGAATAGCTATTAAACCCTTCTGATCCCGGCCGAACAACTATCAAGACGCCAATAAATCCAATTGCGATTGCTGTATAGCGCCGCCATCCAACGGCTTCTTTCAAAACCAAGGCCGAAGCCAGCGTTATAACCAACGGCAAAACCTGTAAAATTGCCGTCGCATTGGCAATTGGCATATTAAATAGGGCCGTCAAAAAACACAGCGTTCCGCCCACTTCACCAACCATCCGCCAACCCAATATTTTAGTATTACGCCGTGACGGAATATAAAAAAGAGCCTTTTGATGCCACGCCACCAGCGCCACAAACGATGTTGCAAACAAACCGCGCAAAAAAATCACCTGAAACAGACTCAGGTCTTCAGATACAATTTTGATCATTGTGTCGTTTAAAACAAAGCCGGCCATGCTCAAAGACATATAGAGCGCCGCACGAAAATTATCAGATATCATGCTCATATGCCCATTCGTGGTCATTCGAAAGGCGAAAGCAAGTGCATTAAGTTGAATTTCATGGCTCAAATTAAATCAAATTTGCAATTTTAAACTCCCTGCTTAAATTAGATGAAACAATTTGAATTATGGAGTTATCTTATGTCCGAACCAATCGTCCTTGAAGTTTTTACCGACTATGTATGCCCTTGGTGCTATTTGGGCGATAACCGGGTTAAGCAGCTTAGTGAAAATTACGATATAGAAGTCAAAATTGTGCATTTCCCACTCCACCCCGACACCCCCCAAGAAGGCCGCACGCTGCAAGATATGTTTGGAACTGGGCCGGAAGACATCAAAGCCAAAAATGATCGCATGCAGTGCTTAATGGACGCGGAAGGGCTGCCCTATAACACCCGCAGCCACACCTACAACAGTCGCCTAGCCCAAGAAATTGGCAGTTGGGCTGAAACCCAACCCGGCGGCAATGCTATTCATGACAAATTTTTCGAGGCGTATTTTGTCAACAACCTAAATGTCGGCGATGTTGAAGTGATTATTGATGTGGTCAAATCCGTTGGATTGGACGAACAAGAAGCACGCAAAGTTCTAGAAGACCGCACATTTAAAGACGCCATCGATACTGATTGGAATAAATCCCATAGTTACGGAGTTACCGGCGTGCCGACGTTTGTCAGCGCCGGACAAGGTTTGGTCGGTGCGCAACCCTACGAGACTTTAGTGCAGTTAATGGATGAGGTTGGTGCTAAAAAGCGCACTTAAATCAGGCGCTTCACGCGGGCTCTTAAATCAGGCAGAACCTCATCTTCGTACCAGAGGTTCTTTTTGAGCCAAAAGGTCGTGCGCCAGCTAGGGTGTGGGGTTGGGATGATATCTGGGCCGAAATCTTTCCATAAGCGAATGGTTTCGGTCATCGTTTTGGCCGTTTTTTTACCCAAATAATATTTTTGCGCATAACTGCCAACCAACAGCGTTAATTTAATTTGACCTAGCTGTGCTCGTATTTGATTATGCCATTGGGGCGCGCATTCCGGGCGAGGCGGCAAATCTCCGCCGCTCGACGCCCGGCCCGGATAACAAAACCCCATTGGCATTATCGCAATTTTATTTTCGTCATAAAACGCATCGGAACTCAAATTCAGCCAATCGCGCAAGCGTTCCCCCGATTTATCATCCCATGGTACACCTGTTTCGTGAACGCGGGTCCCTGGCGCTTGACCAATAATTAAAATTTTAGCACAGGCGTTGCCCCGAACAATGGGGCGTGGCCCCAACGGCAAGTCACCCGCACAAATATGACAGGCTCGCACTTCTGAAATTAATCGTTCATAAGTCGACATCAAAACCCTCCTTGCGCATGCCTACAAAGCTTAAGATAATCACTTAAAGGGAGAATTCATGTGATAAGAGTTGTGTTTGTTTGTTTGGGTAACATTTGCCGCTCGCCCACGGCAGAAGGTATTTTCCGAAAGTTGGTCAACGATGCCGGATTAAGTCATGTGATTGAGGTAGACTCCTCGGGTACCAGTAACTGGCATGAAGGCGGCCCACCGGACGAACGCTCAACTGCCGTTGCCAAAACGCGCGGTATTGATTTATCCTTGCTTAAATCCCGGCAAGCCGTTGCCGATGATTTTAATCATTTCGATTACGTTATTGCCATGGATGGCTCGAACCATCAAAAATTATTGTCACTATGCCCGCCGGGACGTGAAGATCGATTACGCCTGTGTTTATCTTTTGCGCCTTCCGTTAGTTTGACTGATGTTCCCGACCCCTATTATGAAGACGGCTTTGATGCGGTATTTGATATGATTGAAAGTGCCGGGCAGGGGTTGCTGGCTGAAATTCAAGACACGCACAATCTTTAGCCCCACCAACAATACATTATCGAAACAACTTGGATTTTAACAATGGCATTCCCTGAATTGATTATTTTCGACTGCGACGGCGTTTTGGTTGATAGCGAAATGATTGCCAATCGATTGTTAGCCGAACACTTAACCAAGCACGGCTTTGAAATTACAGCCGAAGGCAGCCGAAACCGGTTCATTGGTTATTCTATGGCAAAGATCATCGCTGAAGTTCAGGACGAAGGCGTCAGTCTGCCGGATGACTTTGAGCCGTTTTTGAAACAATCTGATCAAAAAACCTTTGCGGCTGAACTAAAAGCCATCCCCGGCGCCTTTGATGCACTATCGCAACTGACACAAAACAAATGCGTCGCATCGTCTGGTGCGCCCGATAAAACTTACAAGAATCTCACCCTCACCAACCTTATAAATTTGTTCCAACCTGAACATTTATTCAGCGCCCACATGGTCAAAAACTCAAAACCCGCGCCGGATTTATTTCTGCATGCAGCCAATCATTTCGACATCAAACCAAAAAACTGTCTGGTAATTGAAGATACAACATTGGGTATTCAAGCGGGGTTGGCCGCAAACATGACCGTGTTTGGGTTTGCAGGCGGCAGTCATTGCGATGCGGCTTATATACAGCGCTTAAATGAAACCGGCGTGAAAATTATTTTCCATCACATGAACGAATTGCCAGCGCTTATTGCAAATTCGGCCACCGCCGTTTAATCCATAGTCCAGATTATTTTAACGCTAGGAGTACTCCCCATGCCAACAGCCCTCGTTCAAGGCCGCATTGCAGTTCAATATTCTGACTTGTTAAAAAAATATTTAACTGACGATTGGGACGTTTTGGTTTGGGACCCTGCTAAAAATGATCCCTCTGAATTCCCTGCCATGGCGGCAAAGGCCGATTGTATGGTTGGCGGTTCCATTCCATCGAAGCAATGGCCAGCAATTCCAAACTTAAAGCTATTTCAAATTCCATGGACCGGATACGACTTTTGTTCGCCCCAAACGATGCCCGAAAACGTTCCTGTGTGTAACTGTTTTGAACATGAAAGCGCGATTGCTGAATATGTTTTGGGCGGAATGCTTGAAATGAGTTTAGGTTTGCGGAAATTAGATAAAGACTTCCGTTCCGGTGGTTGGAACGGTAAAAATCCTGGCGAAAACACCGCCCACGGTGAATTGCGCGATGCAACGGTTGGCATTATTGGCTATGGCCACATTGGATATGAAGTGGCCAAACGCGCCAACGCCTTTGGTATGCGCGTCATTGGCACGCGCCGCAGCCAACAAGAAACACCGGAATACTTAGATTGGTTAGGCACGCCCGATAAAATGGGTCAATTGCTCAGTGAAAGTGATTTTATTGTTGTTGCCTGCGATTTAAATGCCGAGACCGAAGGCCTGATTGCGGAAGAACAATTTGCCCAAATGAAATCAGATGCGGTGATCATCAACGTCGCACGTGGCCGGGTGATAAAAGAATCAGCTCTGTATGCAGCGCTCAAATCAAAACGCATCGGCGGTGCTGTTTTGGATGTATGGTACACCTACAACACACCTGGAAAACCTGAGGCTTGGCCAAGCAACGAGCCGTTTCAAGAGCTTGATAATGTATTGCTAAGCGCCCACGAAAGCGCTTCTGGCCATAAAATGTGGGAGCGGCGTTGGCAATTTGTTGCCCAAAACTTTGTGCGGGTAGCTCAAGGGGACGAGCCCGAAAATTTTATTTTTAATGGAGAGCAAAAACCCGAAGCGGCTGTTTAAGCGCGGCCCGTTGGAACACCGTCGGTGAATAAGAGATCACCTTGTTCGTCGATGATTTGCTTGCCCTTTTGAACACCAAATTCTTCTGCTTCTTCGCGGCTGGTAAACACATCGGCGCGCATATATTGGCGCTCCAGCGGCCCATCGTCGGATTGTTTGATAATAACCCCCGACAAGCGCCATTGCCCACCATCTGCCTTGGGGGAGCTACGAATAACCAAGCCTTTATATTCGATCTGCTCACCTTGGGCAGGGGCTGCGTCCGCATTGTTTCCGCCGCCACCAAATAGTTTTGAGAAAAAAGAAGCCATAGGGTATTTTATCACGTACGAACAAAGTTGCAACGATGACCGCACTGAATATCAGGAAACTTATGAAAAATCGCGTCTTAAATTCCATAGAAACGCCCAATGGGGACCGCTGTGTTGATTTATTTATTCGCCCCGATGGAAGCTTTGGATTCGAAATGTATCGCCGCGATACTGAAACCCTAACTGGTTGGTTCCCAATTGGCAGTTATATTAACACCTCTTTTCCAACTGAAGATGCGGCCCACCATGCCGCATCCGCCGTGGCTCCTTGGTTGCCGACGGAGAAACCCTAAACAAACAAACACAGTACGCCTGTGTAGCCATACAACCGGTTGTTTGAAATTTCACCATTGCCGAAAAACCCGACCAGCGGAAAATCCCCAAGCACCCGCGATAAAATAGCGACTTCTGCTCCATCCCTGCCGAACAATGCGGGGCCACGGCCGATACACGAAAAATAAATTCCGCCTTTTGGCTCGCTTGGTAAGCGACGCTTCACGGATGCAGCCATGCGGATTAAGTCTTCTTCGGCCGACTTAGGGTCACGCCTAACAAACATCACCTGTTCGCCTGTTTTTGGCTCTCCGGCAATAGCCAACCAACCATGCTTTGGGTCAATCGCCATCAGGCTTCGAACTACATAATCACCCATGTCAGATCCACTAATTGGAAATGCGGCATGGATATATCCATTGGCGCGGGCTAAATTACGGGCCAGCAACTCACCCACATCTTCTTTGAAAACATCTAGCGCAGGTCTGCCGTCCAAGGACATAACAACGCCATTTTCAATCTCAGTAATCTTATGGGTTTCACCAACAGGAGTGCAGCCTTGGCTCAACCCGGTTGCGACCTCAACCTCAGGCGTAAATAAAACCCCTGACAGTCCCCCTTGCGTTACCGTTTGGGCGATCTGCAGTTGCTTGCCTGATGAAGCACTTAGCCCGCCAACTAAAAACCCTGGGACTTCCAAGGTCAGGTTTTCGATGTCTGTAGATAAGTTTTCAATCAATTGAGGGATGTTTGAGTTTAACGGATCCCCATGAACAATGCCAAAAGACGGCATGGCGATGTCGGACCATTTACGCTTAGCTTCTGGAATTTCATCCACGTCTGATTTTATCGTTGGAATAACATTGAATGTATTTTCTGGAAACTGAGCAACCATAACTGTGACACCCGCGCGACCAAATATTTCAACTCGTCCAGAGCAAATCCCAGTTCCGATGCTTCCAACCCAATGGGCGATATCGGTTTTTGGCTTTAAATACGTCAAAAGGCTTGAGAGGCCTGCGCCAAAGTTATCCGTGGCATAAATAAACGCCAACCATGCATTGCCGGGTTTAAGCGTTGGCAACGGCATCAATTGATCTTCAATTTCTTTGGCAGCGGTAACCCAATCAAGTGATTGTGAAAGGGCGACCTTAAATGCGGGGGTATCAACCATGTTTTCTTAAACTCCTTAACCGACAATGCCCCCGACATTCCCATGCTACCCAAATCAAACGGTTTCGTCCTGCATTATTTTTTTATTTGTTTGATTAATTTTTTCACATGGGGCATGAGATTTTTAACAATAATCGCAACGCCTCTTTCATTCGGGTGCAATCCATCTTCTAAATTTAACCCGGGCACAGAAGCCACCCCTTCCAAATAAAAGGGATATAAATCAATACCGTGATAGCGCGCTAAGATAGGATACACCCGGTTGAAATCTGTACTATATTCCGAACCTAAATTAGGTGGTGCCAACATGCCTGTTAGCAGAATTTCCAGATGTGCCGATAACGCTTTTTCAATAATTGCGTTTAAGTTTTTAAACGTTTGCTTAGGCTCTAGACCCCGCAAGCCATCATTTGCCCCGAGCTCAATAATCAATCCTTTCGGCTTTTCTGCCAAAGCCCACGCCAGCCGCGCTCGCCCACCCGCCGATGTGTCCCCCGACACGCCGGCATTCAAAATTTTAACGTTAATGCCGTCAGCCTTTAAGGCCATTTCTAGTTGGGCTGGAACCGACTGCCCCTTGACGAGACCGTATCCAGCGGTAAGGCTGTCGCCCAACATCAATATTTTAAGGGGCTCAGCCGCGCTAACGCCGGTGGCAGCGCCAAGGACAACGGTCAGAGACATAAACACCGCCAAAAGCCAAACACCTATGTTGACACGCAGCCGCTTTATCCCATATCCGGCATAGAGCTTTTGCCATCCCTTATTTGAAAAGTGCTTACATTTAAATATGACCATTCCCCCTTCTGTAAAACCAGCTTTAAAACTTCAAGATGTACATTTGAAATTAGGCAGTGATGCTGGTCCTGTCCATATCCTACGTGGTATTAATTTAGAAATAATGCCTGGCGAAACAATTGGCGTGATTGGCCCATCAGGTTCTGGAAAAACCTCTTTTTTGATGATCGCCGCCGGATTAGAGACCACAACGTCAGGCACTGTCACAGCATGTGGCACCACGTATAACGGCCTAAACGAAGACGCACTGGCTGAATTTAGACGCGATCATGTGGGCATTGTCTTTCAAAATTTTCATTTAGTTCCTTCCATGACGGCGCTTGAAAACGTCGCCCTTCCCATGGAATTTGCCGGAAAAGACGACGCGTTTGAGCGGGCTCAGGTTGAATTGGAAGCGGTTGGTTTGGGCCATCGCATCCATCATTATCCGGGTCAATTGTCCGGTGGCGAACAACAACGCGTTGCACTTGCTAGAGCCTTCGTTACGGAACCAAAAATATTATTAGCGGACGAACCCACCGGCAGCTTAGACCAAGGCACAGGCGAACAAGTGATGCAAATGCTGTTTGATTTACAGGACCGTTACGGAACTACATTGATTCTGGTGACCCATGCACCTGATTTGGCAGCTCAGTGTTCCCGGCTTATTAAATTAGCCGATGGACAGGTTGTTTCTGATGCAGAGACTTCTGAAAATGCCTAATTTAGCTTTAAGTTGGTGCTTGGCGCGGCGCGAATTGCGCGGCGGGTTTGGGCGGTTTCGGATTTTTTTGGCATGCCTGATTTTGGGCGTAGCGGCGATTACGGCGGTTGGTAATTTAAGTGAATCGGTTTTGGGTGGATTACGCACTGACGGTAAAAAACTTTTGGGCGGCGATATCGATTTGCGCCTGTTGCACCGCCCCGCATCGGCTAACCAAAAAATCTTTTTAAAAGCACAAGCCGAAACCTATTCCGAATCCATTACCATGCGTGCCATGGTCCGCCCCACCACTTCCCGCGAACGCCGGGCCATGGTGGAATTAAAAGCTGTTGATGCTGCCTACCCTTTGGTTGGCCAAATGGAAACCACCCCCGCCAGTTCAGCCAAAGATTCTTATGATTTGATAGACGGTACATGGGGGGCATCGGTTGATGCTAATTTATTAACGCGGCTACAGCTAAAATTAGGCGATACGGTTAAGTTGGGCAGCATTACCGTTCAAATTCGAAGCACCATTTCCATCGAGCCCGACCGCGTCGCCAGCGTTTTTAGCCTAGGGCCGCGCCTAATGATTGATTTAAAGGCCCTGCATCAATCGGGCTTAGTTCAACCCGGAAGCCAACTGCGCTATCATTACAAATTGACGTTACCCAAATCAGCCAGCCCAAAAGCATGGCAAGCAACGTTAGCGGAAACTTTCCCGAAAGCCGGGTGGCGATTGCGGACGCCTGAAGAAGCAGCCCCCGGCATTAAGCGATTTTTGGAACGCATGACCCTATTTATGGGCTTCACCGGCTTGACCGTTTTATTGGTCGGCGGGCTTGGCATTACCGGTGCCGTACGCAGTTATTTGGATACGAAAACAGAAACCATAGCGACGTTTAAATGTTTGGGCGCGCCCGGCAATTTGGTGTTTAGCATTTATATGATGCAAATTTTGGTGATCGGTACCATTGGCATCACAATCGGGCTGATTATTGGCGGTGGATCACCGATCATTTTATTGGAATTGATTGGTGATCACTTACCCGTTCGCCCTGCGATTGGACTTTATTTCACACCGACCGTTGTTGCTGCCGTGTTTGGGTTTTTATCGACCGTCACCTTTGCACTTTGGCCTTTGGGCCGGGCGCGCGATGTCAGCGCCGCTCATTTATTTAGGTTTAGCCTCGACACAACTGTTCGTCGCCCCCGATGGGGCTATGTGATCGCAACACTTATCGGCATCCTATTACTGGCGTTGTGCACGCTTTATACTTCATCAGATTGGTTCTTTGCCCTTTGGTTCATTATAGGCTCGATCTCGACCTTGGTTCTACTCCGCTTTGGCGCTTATCTGATTATGCAAATAGCAAGGAAATGGAAACCCGGAAGAGGTGCCCTTTGGCGCTTAGTTCAAACCAATTTGCACCGCCCCGGCACCCCAACCCCCAATATTGTTGTCTCTTTAGGGCTTGGGTTAACGGTGCTTGTTGCCATTGGATTAATTGAGGGTAATTTAAGCCGCCAAATCAGCGAACGGATACCCGAACGCGCCCCGGCCTTCTTTTTTCTCGATATTCAACCTGGTCAAGTTGCCGAATTTGATAAGGCCGTAACCAGCGTTAAGGGCGCTGGCGCTTATAAACGCGTTCCCAGTTTACGTGGACGGATTGTCCAAATTAATGGAATTCCAGTTGAAAAGGCAGAAGTTGCGCCCGAAAGCCAATGGGCGATCCGGGGCGACCGGGCCTTGACCTATGCGGCAAACAAAGACGATGTGGCATCGGCGATCACCGAAGGCGAATGGTGGGATGCGGGTTACAGTGGGCCGCCGCTGATATCACTGGATGCCGGTTTGGCGCGGGGTTTTAAAGTCGGTTTGGGCGATAGCTTGACCCTCAACGTTTTGGGCCGTGAAATTACAGCAAAAATTGCCAGTTTGCGGGAAATTGATTGGCGCAGCCTCAAATTCGATTTCGCCATTGTCTTTGCGCCGGGCGTTTTAGAAGGTGCTCCGCACAGCCACATTGCGGCCATTGAAGCTGCGCCCGAAGCCGAAGACGCGGTTGAGCGCGCCGCCACCGATACGTTTGCCAATATTTCAGCCATCCGGGTTCGCGCCGCCTTGCAAGCCGCATCTGTAATTCTGTCTGGTATTGGTGCTGCGGTCAAAGGAACAGCGGCGTTAACTCTGATTGCAGGGTTGATCGTATTAGCCGGTGTTATGGCATCTGAGCACCGCAGGCGGGTCTATGAAGCGGTTGTCTTCAAAGTATTGGGTGCGGGTTACAAGCGCATTTTATGCATATATATGCTCGAATACGGCGTTTTAGGCCTATTAACGGGCGCTGTTGCGGTCGGAATCGGTTCCTTAACTGCTTGGGCCGTGATTAAATTTTTAATGCGCTCCGAATGGGTCTTTTTGCCGAATGTTGTCATTCTTACTGTTGTTTTGTGCGTTTTAATGACAACCAGCGTTGGCTTGATTGGTACATGGCGGGCCTTGGGTCAAAAAGCTGCCCCACACTTGCGCAACGATTAGGGTCCCGAGCCTAACAGCTCTTGATTTCACTACATTTCATGCCATATTTAGATCAGAATGGGTTTTTCCTATACATACTAATTTCAAGGAGTTTCCAATGGCTGACAATCGTTTCACTTTGCGCACTGCACAAATGACGGGTGCGCAAGCGTCTGCTGCGCAAGTTGATGAGGGCCTGCGCACTTACATGCTTAAAGTCTATAACTACATGAGCATCGCTTTGGGCCTAACCGGCGTTATTGCCTATACGTCATCGACATCACAGTCGTTGATGTCGGCTATTTATGGCACACCGCTGCAATGGGTTGTTATGCTAGCTCCTTTGGGCTTGGTCTTCTTCCTAAGTGCAAAAATAAACACGATGAAAGCGCAAACTGCACAGATAGTATTCTGGGTGTATGCCGGTTTGATGGGTCTTTCATTAAGCTACATCTTCATGGTTTACACCGGTGCCAGCATCACCCGCGTATTCTTCATTACATCAGGCGCTTTTGCGGGTCTTAGCCTTTACGGTTACACAACCAAGCGCGACCTGTCTGGAATGAAGTCGTTTTTGGTTATGGGTGTCATCGGGCTGATGATTGCCATGGTCGTAAACATATTCCTAGAAAGCTCCGCCATGCAGTTCGTTATTTCTGTATTGGGCGTGTTGATCTTTGCAGGCCTTACCGCTTATGACACACAACAAATCAAATCTATTTATATGGAATCTGATGGATCTGAAACTCATGAAAAGAAAGCCATAATGGGCGCGCTGCGTTTATACTTGGATTTCTTGAACATGTTCCTCTTTTTGCTACACCTATTTGGCAATCGCGAATAAGCCAATAGCCATCTAAAAAAAGCCGCTTCGGGAAACCGGGGCGGCTTTTTTATTAACAATTTCCTTCAGCGCATAGGTCCGCCTTGTGGATCTCGCCCAACTCCTCAACGACAACTGGTTTTTAATTGTGGTCCTTTTGATGGGCGGCTTGTTAATGGGATTTATTGCCGGACTTTTAGGCATCGGCGGTGGGGCCATGCTGGTTCCTATTTTATATGAGGTCTTTCAGCGCATAGGCGTTTCAGAAGCCCTGTGTCTGCATTTGTCTATTGGCACGTCGCTGCTGGTTATGGTGCCAACATCGTTGCGCTCTTTTTTGGCTCACAAAAAACGGGGATCGGTTGATTTACGGGTTCTCAAAACCTTAATGGTTCTCATTATCATTGGCGTGCTGGTTGGTATTATGGCTGCCAAATACTCAAATCCGTACGCCATCAAAATTGTTTGGGTCTCCTGCTTGTCAATTCTGGCCCTTAAAATGATTTTTGCCCGCGACCATTGGCGGCGGCGCGTTCACGTCATCCATGATGACCCTATATAATCGCACCATTCACAAAGCCGTTGGCACGTCCGCGGGCGTTGGGCCATTGATTCGCCATTCCGGGCGCGCTTGGGTTCATGTGGGCCGGATACGGACTGTACAGCTTGCCCGCCGGGTCTATTGGTTATGTCTCGCTCATTGGCCCGGCTATTGTTGTTCCAGCCAGTGTTTTGGCAGCACCATGGGGGTACGGCTGGCTCATGGCATCACAAAGCGCCAATTAGAACTGACTTTTGCATTTTTTATGTGCCTAATCTCGATCCGCTTCGCATTCAGCCTTTAACTCCACCCCAAAATTTGATCAAATCAACCTAATCTTTTTTTTAATTAACTAGGAGAATACATATGTCTGTCGTCAATGTTGTTGCCATGATTACCACAATACCCGGAAAACGCGCTGAAGTTTTGGCTTTGTTTAATGCAAACGTACCCGCTGTTCACGCCGAAGACGGCTGCATCGAATACGGACCAACCATCGACACTAACGACGTTGGCCCGTTCCAAACCCAAGTCGGCCCCGATACGTTTGTGGTTATTGAGAAGTGGGAAACACTTGAGCACCTAATGGCCCACGCTGCAGCCCCTCACATGGTCGCATATGGCGCAAATGTAAAAGACATGCTGGCAGATCGCACTATCCACGTCTTGTCTTCCGCGTCTTAAAAAACGATTTTATGCTAATAATAAAAAAGCCGGTCGGAGTAATCTAATCTGGGCGGCTTTTTTATGAGAATGAATTGCCTATCGAGGCAAAGCTGTTGCAGTTTCGATATGAGCAAGGGAGCTAGATTTGGGTTGGGATTAAATACAACGCCTGTGGCGCTTAAAATACAACGCCTGTGGCGTTAGATGCATCTTCCGCCGTCGACTTCCATGCAGACGCCTGTGACGAATTTGGCTTCATCAGATGCCAAGTATAAGGCTGCGTTGGCAACATCTTTGGGGGCGGTCATGCGGCCCAGTGGGATGGTTGAAATTAGCTTGGTGCGGCCTTCTGGGGTGTCTTCTCCGCCCAACACATCCAACAGCATCGCGGTGTCACTGATTGCTGGGTTGACGGCATTGACACGGATATTATCGTCTGCCAACTCAACAGCCATTGATTTGGTCAGCGTCACCACAGCGCCCTTAGAGGCGTTATACCATGTCAGCCCGGGCCGGGGTCTAACGGCACCGGTTGAGCCTAAGTTGATAATGACCCCGCCCTTTTTTTTCATAATGGGGATGGCATGAACGGCAGAAAAAAATATACTTTTCACATTAACCGCAAAAATTTTATCAAAGTCTTCTTCCAAAACGTCTTGTAAGGGTGTTTTTTTTTGCACAATTCCGGCGTTATTCACTAATACGTCTAATCGGCCAAACTCAGCAACACAGGTTTGGACCATCGCCCGGACCTGTAGAGTGTTTGTGACGTCCACTTTGCAATAAATAGCGCCTTCAATGTCCGCAGCAACGCGCTTGCCATTATCTTCGTTAATATCTGCAACAACGACCTTTGCCCCTTCTTCAGCAAATCGATGAGCAATTTGTTCCCCGAATCCCGTTCCGGCTCCAGTTACGATGGTGGCTTTTCCTGCAAGGCGCATAACGTGTCCCCTTATATCCATATTAGCTGTCTCTTATTCAAATCAGATTCCTACGACGGACACTGCCGACACGCAAGATGAAATCGATAAATGTTATCCACCTTTACAAATGATGCAACAAGTCCATGGCCGCGTTAAGTTGGCTCATGGTTTCGAGCGATCCATAACCTGAATCAGAATGGAGAACATAAGCCAAGTTGCGGTGCCAGGTCCTTGTCGTTGCCCGATTTGGTGCTTTGCCGTGAGGGAAACCAAAGATATAGGCGCATCGTCAATGCTTTCGATCCCATCAATAATTGGCTCAAACACCAGCACTGAGAGGACATTTCGAAGGGTTTCAGGCTCTTTGAGGGCCTGTTCGTGATGCACTTCAATATATTTTGCGAGCGGCTTAAGCCCGCGTCCAATATATACACGGCGGCTCCTTTTAAGTCCTCACCTTGATAACCTGTGAGAGAGCGAAGTGCTGGGTTTAACTGCTCAATACTCAGCTCATTGCCCATCACCAAAAGGCTTTTGCCAATTGCATTGAGAAGTTGCTTATCATCTGTCGTCACTAAATTTGAGTTCCGGCGGATATGGAGGTGACGATATGCTCCAACCGCATTGTGTTAGACGTCACTAATCGTGTGACTATCACTGCTCAACAGACAATCTGCCGTGCCCCCGTTTATGAGTTCAACAGTCTACGAAGCCGTTAGGCCATCACCCGATGCCACATAAGTGGCATTGCCGCCGTATTCGACAACAGTTCCCAACGCGACCACAGGGTCAATTGCATCGTTTGAATTGTTATAAATATGTAGAATTAGCAAATAGTTCGACTGCCCAAGTGCCAATTGAAGCTCGTCGACAGCACGCACAACATCAGCCCCTGTCAATTCAACTGACTTAGCTTTTAGGGCTACGAAGCTTTCATCGGTAAACCCTAACTCACAAATGATCAATGACCGCGCCTCGGTCATACACCATTACTTATATAAAACAATTTTTGCCCTACATCTAGTGCGAGTGCTTTGTCTATTAAATGGTGTCCAGGGGGAATATGGCGATAATCAGTGACGCGAAGTGCGTAACCAATTATCGCCAAGACCGTAAACGTTTAAGATTTAGCGACAGGTGGATTTCCGGGAACAGGAAGGCCACGAAGTGATTTATGAGTACGCATATATTGGGGTGCATAAGCCGCTTCAGCACCCAAGGCTTCAGCTGCATGCCATGCCCATCTCGGGTTGTATAACATGCCCCGTGCCAACGCGACCATATCAGCTTGGCCACTGCGGATGATCGATTCCGCTTGTTGTGGCGATGTAATTTGCCCGACCGCCATTGTCGTAAGTCCACTTTCACGACGAATTTCAGCAGCAAAACCGGTTTGATACCCAGGCCCCACATCAATTTCTTGCTTCGGCGAGTTGCCGCCACTGGAAACATCAATGAAATCTAAATCACGGGCTTTAAGAACTTTTGCAAATTCAACAACTTCAGAAATATCCCAAGACGATCCCTCAACCCAGTCCGTTGCAGAGACACGAACACCCAACGGCATATCTTTAGGCCACACAGCGCGGACAGCGCCGAGTACTTCCAAAGGATAGCGCATGCGGTTCTCTAAGCTGCCTCCGTATTTGTCGATGCGTTTGTTGCTGACCGGTGACAAGAATTGGTGAAATAAATAGCCGTGTGCCATGTGTATTTCTAAAACATCAAAGCCAATGCGAACACAGCGCTCAGTCGCATCGACAAAAGCTTTTTTAATGCGCTCCATTGCAGCGTCATCCATTTCATCGGGTGTTTGCCAACCGTCAGCATAAGGCTCATCCGATGGGCCTGTTGCTTGCCAACCACGATCTTCAGAAGGAGCGATCGGCTTGCCGCCATTCCAAGGCATATCTGTTGATGCTTTGCGCCCAGCGTGGGCTAACTGCATGCCCATTTTGGCATTGCCAAAATCTTTACAAAAATCAATGACCCGCTTTAAAGCGGCTTCTGTTTTGTCATCCCACAAGCCAACACAGCCCGGTGATATGCGGCCTTCGGGCTCAACCCCTGTCGCCTCAACAAAAACAAGGCCCATGCCAGAAACAGCAAATTGACCTAAATGCATGAGGTGCCAATCTGTTGCAGATCCATTATCCGCACTGTACATACACATAGGAGCAACAATAATTCGGTTCGGAAGCTCGATTTTGCCGAGCTTAATAGGTGTAAAAAGTTTACTTGTCATCAGGACCTCGAATTAGCGGGGTTATAATTAAGATGGCTAAAGATTGCATAATCATAAGGGTACTGTAAAACCCTTTCACATTCGATCTTATCGCTCACTAAGCTATGCTTAAATGGTCACAAATCAGATCTAAAACCCCCATCAACGATAGCCTTTGATTGCCCCCGAAGAGGTGGTAGGAATAGGGGTTGTATCACCAATAAGGATCTGATGATGAACAAGTCAATTATGACCAACCTAATAGCCGCAACGCTCGCCGTGGGTGGATACTTTTCCCCTGTTCATGGGGAATTGATTTTTATGGTTGGTATTTTTGCCTTATCTGGGGGTGTGACAAATTGGCTGGCTATTCATATGCTGTTTGAAAAAATCCCGTTATTGTACGGCTCTGGTGTTATTCCAAACCGCTTCGAAGATTTTAAAGCCGGAATTAAGACCCTGATTGTCGAAGAATTTTTCACTCACGTTCATATCGAGCGCTTTTTTCAGAAAACCGGCGGTGATGCCGCCCAAGCGATCGTTGATAAAGTTGATTTCGATCGTGTTTTTGCCGGCCTCATCGAAGCGATTGAAGCGTCTAAATTGGGGGACATGCTGGCAATGGTTGGTGGTAAAGAGGCGTTGGAGCCTTTGCGTGAGCCCGTAACCATTAAGCTAAAAGATATAATTGCGGAATTAGCGACCGAGAGCACAGATGGTGAAGCCAGCAGCGACTTCACCCGCGTTTTGGTCGAAAAAGTTGAGCATATCATCGATAGTCGTTTAAATGAGCTTACCCCTGAAAACGTTAAAATCATAGTCCAGAATATGATCCGGAAACATTTGGGTTGGTTGGTTGTTTGGGGCGGCGTTTTTGGCGGTCTTATTGGGCTCTTTGTCCAGCTACTAGAATTGGCCCATTAAAACGCGCAGATATCCGTTTTCATTAAACTCTAGCCACCTTGATCAGCAATTTCGAAACCATTAAAGTGTATCTTAGATTCTTAATATCATCGCACCTTTATCACCAGTGCTTACTTGTGCGAGACCGTTGAATTTACGTTCCGCATTCGAAACTATTTGGCAACCCCTCTTTTTATTGGCCATCGCAGGCCTATACGCTACGTCCGGCCTAATACCGTATACGGCCCCTACAACCCCAGCCTTTCTTCCGTTGGGCATTGCTTTTGTTGGCATGGCTCTGGGTTACCGGTTCCAACTTTGATGCGCTTTATACGCACTGGTGGGGTTTGTTTGTGTTTATGCCGTGTTGGGTCAATTGGAAGGTAAACCGACAAGCGCAGACGCCATCGTGCAAGATTTATATGCCGGAGCTGCCGTTTCATTATCACTCAATTTAGCTGTTTTGGCTACTTCGAAGAGTGCGGGTTATTCAGCCGCTGGGGTTTGTTCCGATTAATCCTTCTTTTGGCTCAAGCGGGGCTTATTTATCTTATAACCCGTGAGGCGCCGCCACCGCTTCAAAACCAAGCAGCTGAGCTACTGCATTTTCGGTTAATGCCTGCTGAAATCGACAAATGGACCTATTTACCTCAGCCCGCACTTATTGCTTTTGCGTTTTCATTCATACTTATTGTTGTCCGGTTACTGATGACGGCGGCCCCCTTTGTTGCAGGCCTTCTGAGGGCCATGAACGAAAGTACAATCGTCCTTAATTTTGCAGGAGGCCCCTTAGCCATTGATGCCTTTTTGACCGATGCGTTGGCAATCATCACAGCTGCGGTTATTTAGGATAACACTTTATTTGCAAGATCGCCGACTAGTTTTCGGTAAATATCTACATCGGTTGCGCCTTCACTTCCAATCACAGCAACGCGGCTATTTTCGTCCAACTGTAATTGTTTGGATAAGGTTTCTGAACCGCGCGCAACGATCAGACCAGCCAAACCCGCAATAGCTGACTCACCCGCAACAATCGCCGTATCGTTCGCGCATCCTTCAGCTAACAAACGCATCGCCGGGCCAACAAAGCTATCTGGAATCACCATCACTCCATTTGCGCCTCGCGCCAAAACGTCCCATGCAACCAATGAAATTTCACCACACGATAGACCAGCCATGATGGTTTCTGTTTCCACATCGACATTGCTTGGCGCTTGCTCTTCTACACTTTTGTAAATGCAGGCTGCAAAGTCAGGCTCAACAATATAAAATAAAGGGCGTTCTGTTTCCCATTCTTGCCAAAAAGCAGCATTTACTGCAGCGGCAAGCCCGCCAACACCACCTTGAACAAACACATGCGTCGGTGGCACCCGATTAACTTGGTCAACAATTTCTGAAGCCAAAATCGAGTAACCTTCCATCACATTTGTTGGAACTTCTTTGTAACCTTCATATGATGTATCAGAGACAACGTACCATCCGTTTGCATTGGATTGTTCTGCACACGCATGGACGGACTGATCATAATTTCCGTCAACACGAATGACTGTTGCACCCTGTTCTTCAAGTGCCACCGATCGTCCAAGGCTAACTTCGGCATGAATATATATTACGCAGTTGCAGCCAAATTGTTGTGCGCCCCAAGCAACCGACCGGCCATGGTTTCCATCTGTTGCACTCGAGACGGTAACGTCTTTTATATGCTCTGCGTAAATTCCATTTTTTAAATCTGTCGTGTTAATTTCTTCAATTCCAGTTGCCTGTATAATCATTCGCGATAGAAGTTGGTATACTGCATAAGCTCCGCCCAAAGCTTTAAAACTTCCCAATCCAAAGCGGTCCCCTTCATCTTTATAAACGAGTGATGAAATTCCAAGTTCCTTTGCCAAACCCGGAAGGGGCGTCAGTGAGGTGACTTGATACCCATCCCATTTAGACACACATTGTCTTGCAGTTTTCATGCCCATTGCTGAAATTGATTTTTCTGCACCATCGGAAAACGAAAGTTCTTGGCATGCATTCGGATTTGCCACAAAAGAACTTAGGACGGGGTCAAATTCGGCTAGTTTGTTTAAAGTCATATTGGAGGCCTTTAAAATTTTATAATGATTTTTTTAACAAAACGTGCAGCAATACATCTGCCCCCGCCTGAAGGTGTTTTGGCTCAGTGTATTCTGCTACATTGTGGCTTATGCCGCCAACGCTTGGCACAAAGATCATAGCTGTAGGACAATTGGGAGCAAACATTTGGGCGTCATGCCCTGCGCCTGACGGCATTTGTTTTACCTTGTAGCCACGATTAGTTGCCGTGCGCGCAACCATCGAAACCATTTCAGGATCAAAGTTTACAGGTTCAAATCGGACCAGTGTGCGGCATTCAAATGTCACACCCTCTTCAATGCATGTTTTTTCGACGAAACGTGTCATTGTCGCTTCGGCTTCTTGTAACCTTTGTTCATTCGTATTTCGTAAATCAACGGTAACCAACGCGCCCTTAGCAATCACATTGATCAATCCTGGAATAAGTTCTGTAATGCCCACCGTTGCCATTTGATTCCCACCCATAGACATTGCAATGCTCCGCGCCTCAACAGATAATTTCGCGGCAACGAACCCGGCATCATTGCGAAGGTGCATGGGTGTTGTGCCTGCGTGATTGGCGGTTCCACTGATTCTATACTCTTTCCACGAAATTCCTTGAACACTTTCTACGGCACCTATTTCATACCCCTCTAATTCAAGGAGTGGGCCTTGCTCAATGTGAAGTTCGACAAAACTATCGGCTTGAAATGATCCCACATCAACCTCTCCCGCATAACCAATTTTTTCAAGCTCATCGCCAAGCCGGGCTCCGTCAACACCAATAACATCTAGCATATCGTCAACATTGAAAACACCTTGATGCACCGCACTTCCCATCATATCTGGCGTGAATCGTGCCCCTTCCTCATTTGTAAAAAATCCAACGCCGATTGGTTTTTGGGTCGTAATAGCGGCATCATTAAGCGTTTGAATAACTTCTAAACCTGCAAGCACGCCCAAGTTCCCATCGTAGCGCCCACCCGTCGCAACGGTATCAATGTGGGACCCGGTCATAACAGGCGCGCCCGCCTCTAATCCTTCACGAATACCGATGACGTTACCGATTTTATCAATGGAAATTTTTAAACCCAGTTCGCGCATCCAGTAGACAACAAGATCACGGCCTTTGCGGTCTTCATCGCTCAGCGCCATACGGCATACGCCACCACCCTCAATTGATCCAATTTCAGCTAACGCTTCAATCCGCCCAACCAAGCGTTCAATGTTAATACGAAGATTTTTTATTGTCATATTGGTTTATTTGTACTGAAGGGTGCGCCAAGTTTGGAAAATCGAACATAGAGAATAAGCTAACCGTTTACAGTCATCTTACTCATATTTTATTGTACCAGTTGCCTGTACTAGTGCAAGGGAAAGGCATTTTAAACAATGCAGGCCGATAAGGCCTTGTTTCGCTCCTATCATTTACCGTAAATAATGGTCTCACATATCAGGCAAATACGAACTTATGACTAAATCTCAATTTATTTGGTATTATTTTCTGCTTAACAAATATTCTTACCTTTTTGCCGTGGTTTGTATTTTTATTGTCAATTGGTTACTGGTGGAAATTCCTCGATATATTCAACAGGCGATCGATTTTCTAAACATGGCATCAGATGATGCCCCTGACTTATTGTTAGAAAACGTTCAAGCCGTGATCGTTTTATCGCTCGCAATGATTTTTGTGCGAATTTTGTCGCGTATATATGCGCTTAATCCAGGTCGTTTAACCGAGATGGCGCTGAAGAATGATTTGTTTTATCGACTTAATCGACTGCCTCAAACCTTTCATAATCGATATCCATCCGGAAAATTAATTTCGATTATCAACAACGACTTAAATGGGATCCGCGTCTTCTATAGCCTTGGGTTTTTACATGTGTTTAATATTCTATTTGCCTTTTCATTGACTCCCTTATGGATGTGGCAAATTTCACCTAAATTAACTTTTTATTCAGTTATACCAATTATGATTGGATTTTTATTTTTTCGCATTGGATATAGTCAATTACGGCAACTACAAGCGCAGCGATTAACCCGACTGCAGGATTTGTCAGAACAATTGATGCATTATTTATCTGGTATTGATCTCATTAAAAACCAGCAAATAGGACCTTGGGCCTCTCAAAAAATAGAGGATGTAAACCAGAAATTATTTATATGTACGATGCAAATTACCCGAATTCAAACTTTTGTTCTGCCGGTTATCGAATACGCTAACCACCTGATGAAGGTCCTTATTCTAGGTCTTGGTGGTTATTACGTATTGCAAAGTGATCTGACCATTGGCGAAATCACAGCCTTTCTATCCTATTCCGTTCTTTTAGCTGTGCCGCTTATGAGTTTGGGGCGAATTCTGACGGTTTATCAGATGGGTATGGTTAGCATTGACAGTATTCAGACCATCCTCAATAACCCCATATATGATCAGGATATGATTTTTCTGGGCGCGCCGCAAAAACTTCAACTGAAAAACAGTACCTTAAAAGTCGTTGACCTCAGTTATCGGTATCCGACGACAAATGACAACAAAAATAACCCAATCAACCTTGAGGGCACACCTAACCTGGATCATAAATGGGCGTTACGTAACATCAACTTTACGATTGAGCCAGGGAAAAAAATTGGGATACTGGGAAGCATAGGTTCAGGAAAAAGCACGCTTGTGAATTGCCTGAACCATCATCTTGATGTCACACCCGGACAGATATTTTGGGGTGACAAGGATATTACACAGTTATCGCGCCAAGACTTAAGATCCTTCGTTAGAACTATTACCCAAAATGCTTATTTATTTTCCGACACCATTGAAAAGAATGTGCGATTCGGCTCGGCTAAATTGTCTGTAACCCCAAGCATCGATCAAGTTAATCAAGTTTTACACATAAGTCAGCTCAGTGATGATATTCGCTCTTTCCATAATCAAGAGCAAACGATCGTTGGTGAAAAAGGTATTATGCTTTCTGGCGGGCAAAAACAACGTTTGAGTATTGCCAGAGCGCTCCTTACCCAAAGTGACCTGATCATCATGGACAATGTGTTGTCGGCCGTTGATTACGAGACCGAGCGCAACATACTTAAAGCCATCTTTCGTCATATAGACGAAAAAAGCTTGTTAGTCGTTTCTCACCGGATCAGTACGCTAGAAAATATGGATGAAATTTTGGTTATGGAACAGGGACAAATCATCGCCAGAGGTACGCACTCTCAATTGCTCGCGTCATCCCTTTATTACCGGCAGACGTTTGAGCTGCAACAACACAATTCACAGACACAAAAATCAGATGCAGGAACCGGGGGAGTGGACTTATGATCAAAACCCTCGATATGCATTACTTAAAGCATTTTTATTTGTACGCAAAAAACTATAAAAAAACCTCCTACCTTGGAATGGCTATGATGCCTTTATCGGTCGCCAGTAATTTATTATTTCCCTGGCTCGTTATTCAGGTCATTGATACAAATCTAATGACTGGCCAGTTGGATGGATTATATAAGCTGTTATTCTGGATGATTATCGTTTTGATAGTCAATTATTTGGCCGATTCCTTTTATTCTTATTTTTTACGCAAAACCGGACAGTTGACTGTTTTTAAAATGCGCTCAGAACTCTTTAGGCGCATCTTACAATTGCCCAGAACATATTTTGATAAAACTCCAACCGGTGTAACCCTAACACGGCTGACCAGTGATTTAGAATCTATCGGGGAATCCTTCGTACTGGGTGTTTTAAGTTTAGTTAAAGACACAATTAATACTGTAGCGGTGTTGCTTTTTATGTTTGTGATAAATTGGCAACTAACTTTGGTTGTCCTCGTGATTTTTCCGCCTATCCTTTATCTTACTCATTATGTACGTAATAAACTCCGGTCCTTATATCTGATCACACGCTCAGCATTAGCTAAAGGAACTGGTTACCTTCAAGAGTGTTTGTTAGGGGTGAAAACGGTTCAGCTCTACGGCGCTGAGCAAGAGGTGGAAGATCAATATAGAGCACATACATCTGCCTTTTTGAAGGCACAGCTAAAGACCAATAAATACGACGCCGCCCTGTTCTCAATTATTACTGGCATCACGAGCATCACCATAGGACTGATCATCTGGTATGGAGCTGAGAGCATACACCAAGGAGCCGTGTCGCTCGGTGTTTTAATTGCGTTTATTAATACGTTGGAAAAAATATTTGTTCCCTTACGAGATTTCACTTCCCAGATAGCATCCATTCAGCGCTCCTTTGCTGCGTTCGAGCATATTGAAGAATTGTTTATAGAGCCCTTGGAAGAAGATGGCAGACCGCTGCTCCCGCCTGATGATCTGAAAGAGCGCTTGAGCACATTTAATTCTTTGCAATTTGACGCTGTCAGTTTCCAATATAATGAACAAACCCCCTACGTTTTAAAAGATGTCTCCTTCACCTTGAACAAGGGTGAGCAATTGGCAATGGTCGGCACGACTGGGTCCGGAAAATCGACGATCATGCGCTTAATGAACAAAGTTTATATGGATTACGAAGGCAGTATTTTATTAAATGGAATTGAGCTTTCGCTGATACCAAAAGCAAGTATGTTGCATCTTTTTTCATTGATGCAGCAAGATGCTTTTTTGTTTGAGGAAAATGTTCATTTCAATATATCCCTTGGCAATAATGATGTCAGAGATCAAGTGGTGATCGATGCAGCGCACTATGTATATGCGCACAATTTTATAGTCGAATTGCCTGGTCAATATGAATTTCAACTGACCAACAGCGGCGAAAATTTGTCCGCCGGTCAAACCCAATTAATTTCTTTCGCCCGCGCCATTGCTCAAGGTGGTCAGGTTGTCATGTTGGATGAAGCGACGAGTTCAGTAGATTCTATAACGGAAGAACTCATTCAAAAAGCCATAGGTAAGTTATTTAAGGAAAAAACCGTAATAGCCATTGCACACCGATTGAGTACGATACGAAATGCCGATCAGATACTAGTAATGGCTGATGGGAAAATTGTTGAACGAGGCAGCCATCAAACGCTCCTTGCCATAGACGGTATCTACGCGGGACTTTTACAAGGCAGTAACTATATTGATGGCGATACTCTGACAGAGATATAGTATGTCGCGTAACTTGATCGTTGATTTATTGCCTTAAGGGCGCAAAAGTGTAGGTCTTTGTATTAATGAGACTAAGGGAAATAAAAACATGCTTATCGATGTTCGTACCTACGAGGTTAGACCTGGTACTTTAAAGGCGCATTTGGACTTATATGCTGAGCACGGCAAAGGCCCACAAAGCAAGCATTTGGGTACGCCGTTGGCTTATTTGAAAACTGAAACAGGAAACCCTAACGAATACGTTCACATGTGGGTATACAAGGATGCGGGCCACCGCGAAGCGTGTCGGTCCGCCATGTGGGCCGATCCAGATTGGTTGGCTTACACCAAACGCAGCGCTGAATTAGGGGCTTTGGTTAAGCAAAGCAACCGCTTGATGGTTCCTGTTGATTTTTTTGATTTCAACGCACCAGCGTAAGCTTATTTGATATGGCGCAGGCTTCTCATATTTGGAAGCTGCGTCATTATAAAAATAAACCGAACGTATTTAAACTGTATCGTGGTCTTGGTGAATACCGGGGTCATTGACGGATATTACTAAAACCGCCTCTGGATTTTTTTCAACAATTGGTTTCCCCCCCTTATCACCCTGCAAGTGTTTAACTTGGGCGAAGTAGTTCCTACCAATTAATACCGGATTCCCCCGTTTGTTTGCCTCAACTGGAACGCAAATATGATGGCCCTTTTCAGGGGCGTATCCATTTATGAGCGCCTCATAGGTGCTGGGTTTGATGTGTGGCATATCTGCAAGTGTTATGAGTATTGCATCCACGCCCTCCGGCATTGCCACAACCCCACACCGCAGCGACGATGCCATTCCGCTGGCGAAATCTGGATTATGAACAAATTGTACATTTGGCTGTATTAATGCCTGCTCAATCCTAAGCGCTTGATGGCCGGTAACAGCAATCACAGGATCGCATTTGCTGTTTAATAATCGGTCCAAAGCCGTTACAATCATGGGCGTTCCGTTGATTGGCGCTAATAATTTATTGATTGGCCCTGCGCGTTTTGACATGCCCGCCGCCAACAACAATCCACCTATTCTATGCGCCATTGATCTTATTTCCTTTGCTGTTCGATAAGCACCTTCTTACGCCAAGATCACAAAGAAGGCTATTTTTGAAAACAATGACGTGCGTCTGGTCACAGAATGACTATATTTTTCAAATGGAAAATAAGTACATACATAAACCTGTAGACGACTTAAATGCGATCAACACGGCATTGGGCTGGATCAAAGAAGGGCGCGCTTGCGCTTTGGCCACGGTCACCCGCACATGGGGCTCAGCCCCCCGTCCAACCGGCAGCTTTTTAGCAATCAACGATCAAGGCGCATTTGTCGGTTCTGTATCAGGCGGCTGCATTGAAGGTGAAGTGGCAACCGAAGCTTTGGGGCTTATGCGCAATGGCGGCTTCAAAAACGTGGATTTTGCCGTCTCAGATGAAAAAGCGTCGGGCGCTGGCTTGGCGTGTGGCGGAAAAGTTTCTGTTCATGTGTTTGCTCTAACGCCTAAAAAGGTATCTCAGTTAGAGCAGCTCAGTCAATTAGCCGACCAGAAAACCGAAGTGGCATTCGTCATTGATGTGGCGACCGGCGAAGCTTCGATAGCTACTTGCGATGCGGATGGGGATATTACGGAACTTTTACAAAAAGGAAAAAGCAGCTTATTACGTGAAACCAGCCCGTGTCCATTATTCGTACGGCCTTTTTTGCCACCGCTCAGGATGTTCATAATTGGCGCAGTTCATATCGCTCAAGATTTGGCGGTGATGGCCCAGCGCTCAGGCTATAATGTGACTTTAATTGATCCTCGTGACACGTGGGCAACGCCGGAACGATTCCCCGGATTCAACATTGATCGCCGAATGCCCAGTGAAGCGATTATTGATTTAAGGCCCGATCAACGAACTGCGATCGTCGCCTTGTGCCATGATCCAAAATTAGATGATCCAGCCTTGGTTGAAGGTCTGAAATCAAAGGCCTTTTATATGGGCGCATTGGGTAGCAGTAAAAATCATACCGGACGCTTGGGCCGTCTTTCAGAATACGGTTTTGATGAAAGTGATTTTGCCAGAATAAAAGGCCCGATTGGTCTTAATATCGGTGCTGCAACACCAGCTGAAATCGCGGTTTCTATTTTGGCTGAAGCCATTCAAACTCTCCGAATGGAGCAAACAAGCGGGTAATAATTCTCAACTCTGTAAAACTTTGTGGTGCGTGTATCCTTAAAATTGAAGTTTTCATTTAAAATTAATTACAACTTAAAATAACAAATAAATTTTTATGCCCTCATTGGTTTATTTTTCTACCTATGATTTATTTTCCACCTATGAAAACTGTCGGGTTATACTAATACTTCGAGTTTTTTTGGGCTGAAATCTAATGACACACATTGAAACAGACGTGAAACTCATGTCCGCTCTATCAATTGTTCCGAACTCACCGATGGTCATATCATAAAGCCCGCCCTTATCGGCGAACTAAACTTTGTAAGCTGGAGAGCAGTAATGATTTCAGAGCACACATTTTTACCGCGCGAATTGGGTGCAATCGCATTTTTTGAAGGCAAGGAAGTTGTCGACAATCCTTTTTGCCCTTTGGAGATTAAGCTTGACGTTGATTCGAAGGTTATGCAGATGAGGTTTCATTTGTAAGCGATGTTTTTGATAACTTTTTTGGTGCGCCGATGGGAAGTGCATAAGCAAACGACAAGCACCACAAGTATCGGCTGGTACTCATCAAATAAATATATATCTTCGGTTATTGAAAACAAAGCCGGAGATTTATTATGCCCGATCTATCTATCGCCGAACCCTTAACGGGCATGATAGAGTGCCCTATGGATACATCGATAAAATCCATCGACCCTCAACCGGCTTTCGATTATACCCGGATTGAAAGTGCAATCCGCTATTTGACGGAAAATGCACAAGACCAGCCGGAACTGGGTCAGATTGCACATGAAATTGGGCTGAGCAAATTCCATTTCCAGCGCCTTTTTACGCGATGGGCTGGAATTAGCCCAAAATTTTTTCTGCAATACTTAACCCTGACACATGCCAAACAGCGCCTATCACAATCCGCCAGTGTTCTAGATGCAACGTTTGACGTTGGCTTATCTGGCCCTAGCCGTTTACACGATCTATTTATTAATTTCCAACACGTAACACCCGGCGAATACAAATCACGCGGTCAAGGTATAGAGTTTTGCTACGGCTTTCACCCAACGCCATTTGGCGACTGTTTAGCGGTTGAAAGTGATCGGGGTTTAAGCGGGCTATCGTTCGTTCAAAATGAGGATTACGACACGCCATTAGCGGAACAAAAACGAGGTTGGGATCAGGCCCGATGGACGCCTGACCAAAATGCTGGAAAAGATGTTATAGCTAAGGCTTTTTCGGGGAACTCAACCACCCCCATATCCGTTTTAATGCGGGGTACGCCTTATCAAGTTCGGGTTTGGGAAGCCTTGTTGCAAATCCCGGTGGGGTGCACAACGACATACGGAAATTTGGCAGATAAAATGGGCTTTGGTAAAAAGGCTGCCCGCGCCTTGGGCAATGCTTGTGGGGCCAACCGAATTGGCGTTCTAATCCCGTGTCACCGGGTTATCAGAGACACCGGGGTGGTCAGTGGGTATCGATGGGAGACGACACGGAAAAAAACTGTGTTGGCATTTGAGGCAGTAAAATCAGA
>JAPKAX010000395.1 GCA_028825025.1 Rhodospirillales bacterium
CATTCAATTCAGGCGCATATTCGCGCGCCCCTTTTGTCAGTTCTGTATTGATCCATCCGGGTAAAAAGCAGTTTACTTGAATATTATCAGCTCCCCACGCCACGGCTTGGCTACGGGTGTATTGCATAATACCACCCTTAGAAGCCCCATACGCGGCTCCCCAAGGTGAACCAAAGATCGACAACATAGACCCGTTATTAAGAATTTTCCCACCACCGGCTTTTTTCATTTCAGGGTAACAGGCTTTTGAACATAAAAAACTGCTGGTCAGGTTTGTATTCAACACATAATGCCAGTCTTCTTCGGTTAAGTCCTCCGGGCGTTTGCGGACAGAGGTGCCAGCATTATTAACCAAAATATGAATTGCGCCCAATTGTGCTACAACAGTAGCAACCATTTGATCGACCGCCTTGCTATCACACACATCGGTCACAACGGACAATGCTTTACCGCCCGCACTTTTAATTTCAGTAACTGATTTTGTATTTTTGTCAGCGTTTCTGCCAACAATCACAACACTGGCACCCGCATCAGCTAATCCCTTTGCCATTCCCAAGCCAATGCCGCCGTTGCCACCGGTAACGATGGCGACTTTACCAGTCAAATCAAACATCTTCATGTGTGTGCTCTCCTGTTGAACTTTCTAATTATTTTACCAGTGGATACCATAGCCTTGCAGCCGGGTCCACAAGCACCCCTTAATTTAAAACAATATATTTTTCGATAATCGCAAGGCGTATGAATTACCGGCTTGAGGTCAAACGAACCAACCTCAGAGCATCGCAAGTAAGATGATAAAGAACTAGGTTCCAACACCAACCTTGGTATCAAACCCAAGTATGCCTTTAAACCTTTCAACGATTTCTTTAGTGATGTTTAGGCCCAATCTGGACCCTTCGATTTGACATGTATCGGATGAATCGAGTTGGGTGGATTTATTAAAGATATGTTCTCAAAACGTGTCTGGAATACCCAGTCTATGATCCTTCACCGAGACCTGAAAGCAATTGCCTTCACGGGCACAGATAATTCAACGTGCTTACCTTGATCCGAAAACTTAACCGCATTTGACATCAAATTTGATAGCGCTTTCATCAAGTGGTTTTTATCACCAAAAATTAAGGGCCTACTGCTCCATATCACCCAAAATAAATTCAATGACACTTTCATTCGCATATCCTTCATTTTCAGTGATCGCATTTTCAACCAATGAAATGCTATTCATTTATATCATATGAAAAATCATATTTCCAATGTCAAACATTTCCATATCAAGGATATCGTTAATCAAATTTTCGAACCGGCAACTATTTTGATGGGCAATGCCAAGCAGCACTTAAAAATCATACGTTTTGGTATCAGCCGCACCAGATTGAACAAGGTCAATATTTTCTTTGATGGAAGTCAGCGGAGTTCTGAGTTCGTGGCTAACAATTGAGATGAAATCAGACTTTTCTTTTTCAATTTTTTTGCTGAGTAATGTCGCGAACAATGGCCACAAAGCGGGGTTATTTATTTACGGGGACAATGTATTGGAAAAAAATCAATGGGTGTCAATCTCCCATCTTTACACTGCAATCACCCTTATGTAGTGATAAAGTGGGTCGGTCCAGTAATTATTTTTTGTGCGGCCTTTCTAAACTTCGATTCGTCTATATCGACGTTCATG
>JAPKAX010000396.1 GCA_028825025.1 Rhodospirillales bacterium
TATCGGGGACGGTTTCAATATCGAAGACAAATAGGTTTTGATGCTGCATTTCAGGTCTTTCAATGTTATATGGATACTATATTACGTTCCATTTTGCTTATTAGAAAGAAGCCCCGTTATGAACCTTGCGAATATGATGAAACAAGCCCAAGAAATGCAGTCGAAAATGGCTGATATGCAGGAAAACTTACAGAATGTTGAAGTTTTGGGCGAATCTGCTGCGGGTATGTGCCAAGTTACCTTAAATGGCAAAGGCGAAGCCAAGAAGCTGAAAATTGATCCGTCTTTGGTCACACCAGAAGACGTTGGCGTTATGGAAGATTTGATTTTGGCTGCCTTTAACGATGCAAAAACCAAAGTCGAAGCCCAAATGAAAGATCAAATGTCAGAGTTTACCGGCGGCATCCCGCTTCCCGAAGGCTTCAAGCTGCCTTTCTAGGACTGTTGCGCATGGTTTCTGAAGAAATTGAACAGTTGATATCTCTGTTGGCTAAGTTGCCGGGGCTTGGGCCACGCTCTGCCCGGCGGGCTGCGCTCAATTTAATTAAACGCAAAGAAACGCTGATGCAGCCGTTGGCGAAGGCCATGGCCGCAACGGCTGAACAAATCAAAACGTGCTCTGTATGCGGTAATTTAGACACCCGCGACCCGTGCAAGCTATGCAACGATCCGCGCCGCGACCCATCAATCATTTGCGTTGTTGAAGACGTTGCTGATTTGTGGGCATTGGAGCGCACGGTTGCGTTTCGTGGGCATTATCATGTTTTGGGCGGTACGTTATCGGCGCTTGATGGCGTTAGTCCGGATGATTTGCGCATCCCACAATTAGTCGAACGGGCAAATGTGGGTGGCATTAAAGAAGTGATTTTGGCAACCAATGCGACCGTCGATGGTCAAACCACGGCGCACTATATAGCTGACCGCTTAGAAGAAAAAGGCATTGCCGTATCTGGATTAGCACATGGTGTTCCGGTGGGTGGCGAGCTCGATTATTTAGACGACGGCACAATCAGCGCCGCCCTAAAGGCCCGCGGTCCAATTTAAGGCGTTTCGTCGACCAGCTTTTCAACGCTTAAAGAAGCACCTTCTGTCCCGATGACTTTTACCTGGCTGCCGATGGGCATGTCGTCGCCTTTGACAATCCAATCGCTATCGCCAACCCAAACCCGGCCTGAGCCATTTTCTATCGAGTGTTCAAGGGTATAGATATTGTCCACATATTGGGCGCTGCGTTGGTTCAGAAGCGGTTTGTCGGTTTCCGTTGGGTTGCGCTTTAACCATGTCCGACCGCCAAACCCGGCGATAACTGAAATACAGGTAAAAATCATAAACTGCAGGTGCCAATCCAAGTTCGACGCGGCAAGGGTGATAAGCCCGGTTACGGCAGCTCCAATCCCAAGCCATAAAAAGGTAACGCCGGGGGCTAGGGTTTCTAAAATGACTAAGGTAACGGCGGCGATCACCAGTGCCAAAACACCATGTTTTCAAAAATAGCACCATTGCTTAACTGTCCTTTTCGCCCCAAGGTCAAACAGGCGGGGGAGTATCATCCTTCGATCTAAAGGCTTATTTGGCTATTTCGGCAATACCTGCAACAGAGCCTAGAATACCCGTGACTTCCATGGGCAGCATAATGCCCTTTTGATTGCGGGCCGATG
>JAPKAX010000397.1 GCA_028825025.1 Rhodospirillales bacterium
GCCACATAAACCAACGACACGCCTTCCAAATCGCCCGCATCAAAGACCCGTGTAATATGGGTGAACGGCGCACACCGCTCGAAATCGTTGGAAAGTTCCGGAGCAACCACAAACACATTTGCCCCCGCCCGCTGAGCCATTGCGCAGCGCCTAGACGCCATAGCTTGCCCACCGACTACAAGTACGGGGCGATCTTTCAAATCCAAAAATGCAGGTAAGTGTTGCATTAAGCGCGATCCTTTAACGTTTAACCTTAATGTGTGACATAGCGGTGATTAATGATACGTCAAGCACCCTAGCCAAAATTCGTTGGCAGAACAGCCCTATTTCGTGTGATAAACACATCTACCTTTTAACTCCTTTTAGGCGTAAATGCGACATGCAAGAACACCCTTTCGCCCCTTATGTACGCATCCTTGGCCGGGGCAAAAGCAATTCGCGCCCCCTAACCATTGATGAAGCCGAAGCTTCCATGGCGATGATTTTGGCTAGCGAGGCTTTACCAGAACAAATCGGCGCATTTTTGATGTTGCTTCGGTTCAAAGAAGAACAGCCAGAAGAAATTGCGGGTTTTGTTAAAGCCGCCCAAGCCACGATCACAATCCCCAATGATGCGCCCAACATTGATTTGGATTGGTCGTGTTATGCGGGTAAGCGGCGGCAATTGCCTTGGTTTGCATTGGCGGCATTGGCCCTGGCTCAGTCCGGTGTGAAAGTTTTTATCCATGGAACAGAAGGTCATACCGCAGGGCGCATATACGCCAACGAAACATTTAAAGCCATAGGACTTCCGATAGCCGATAGTTTGACGAATGCAGCGAAAACTTTAAAAACAAAGAACATTTGTTATCTACCGCTTAAACAGTTCAGCCCCAAATTAGCAGACTTGATTGAATTGAAATCAACCCTCGGCCTGCGATCGCCCGCTCATACCATCGCCCGTATGCTCAATCCGTTTAAGGCACGTTACGTTTTACAGGGTATTTTCCATCCGGGATTTAATAGCGTTCACCAAAAAGCAGCCGCCTTAATCGGCCAACCACATTTGTCCGTTTTCAGGGGTGAAGGTGGCGAGATTGAACGTCGCCCGCAAAAGCCCGTCGACGTGTTAAGTGTTCACGAAGGCACCCTAAGTACTGAAAGCTGGCCCGCTCTGTTGGATGATCCACGCCAAAAGACGGACCCAAACATGGATTTAAGCCGCCTAAAACCCGTTTGGCAAGGCGACGAGATCACCCCTTATGCCCAAGCAGCGATTATCGGCACATTAGCCATAGCCCTAAAATTAATAGGTAAAGTCAGCACCCAAGATGGTGCCCATAAACGCGCTGGTGAAATTTGGGAAAATAGAAATCGCACAGCACTAAGCGTGTAATCGGAACTATGAAAACATCTTTGGGATTCTAGTTATTACCTGAAATTGCATAAATCCTCTGCGCAGCACATGGGGGAGGTATGCCAGATTTTAATAGAGACTTAGCAGGAACTAAGGATCATCCAAATTTGATTAATTTTTTGGATGTGTGTAATGCAGCTTGTGGAGAACAAACTGTTCAGTTTTTCAAATTTTTAAAGCAGTCCGTTTTTGGAGTTTTGGTCATCCAGAGTGATATTACGCTGGGACGCAAAAAGAAATGATTTCCGTTATATCTTTTGAG
>JAPKAX010000151.1 GCA_028825025.1 Rhodospirillales bacterium
TAACGGAACCGTCTCTATTCCCTCTTTGATAGAGAACAACAGACCCATCACCTCTTACATCAATCTTATTATTTACGTCTGGCATTCTTCACAATCCACAACATCATTTCTGTGTGTATTGTGTGTATGATGTGTGTATGCGTTTTTGGAGTCAATCACCGACTAGGCAAAAATCTAAGTCATTGATTTTAATGGGGAAAATGGTGCACCCGACAAGAGTCGAACTTGTGACCTCTGCCTTCGGAGGGCAGCGCTCTATCCAGCTGAGCTACGGGTGCTTAGGATTTTCGCAACATACGCTGACGTATCGGTTATCGCAAGCAGTGGCTGGCTGTGCCTTTAGTGTGCCGGGTTGGTGTAAGAAAAGTTTTCTAACTTTGAATTCATTCAGGCTACACGCTTAAACAAGAGTTGTCAGGGACGAGGAGCACAAGGGCATTCAAAAGCCAAAAATCAATATTGATCGGCCAGATGACTTCGGCTTGGGATAATTGTTTTGCGACCTCTTCTTCGATGGCTTTCTATTGCCAGATTTTGCCGGGCTTCGGCGACCAGCTTATAAGGCCAGAAACAGTGAAATGCGGATCAAGCCTAGCGTCGCTATACCCCATAGCAAAAAAATGTGCATAGGGGAGAACCGTATTGCCCTTGCCAGCCTTAAAATCAAAAGAAACCCAACACCAGTTCACTGGTGAACAAAAGACCCCTACTGGTTTATTTTATCAGGCATCATCATGAGCACTGCTATCATGTCTTTAAGCACAGCCTTGCTAACCGGAAAGATTACTGCTGTTGTACCGATTGTTGCCGCATCACTTATATTTTCGATGTTGCTGAGCATTCTTATTTTCAAGCGTGAGTGCTTAACATCAAGCGTTGTTTTGGCCGTCTTTATGGTCGTACCTTCGGTTATCTTTATTGCGTTAAACCGCCAAACTTCAGCCAACCCATTAGCTTAGCCATAACGCAGGCGGTTCAACTTATCTTTCACATCATATAAGCCAATAACGAATGGTAAAAACCACGGCTTGCCAGAATATAGCGGACGCGTTTGGAAAGGGTATTTTGCAAACACGGTTTCAGCGTCCTGCTCACCCAAAATTGCCAATGCCGATTTAAGTCCCAGCCAAGTGGCCCATACCACGCCCGATCCACAAAATCCAACAGCATAATGAATGCCATCATGAACTGTGACTTTGGGCAAATAATCAAACGTATATCCGGTATACCCCCACCAACTATGGCTGATCCCAACATCTTTAAGTTCTGGAAACAACTCAACGAGCTGTGCCTGAAGCCCTTCAGTTTTTTTGACAAGATCATCCGTATTCGCTCCCTTGCGCCCACCAAAAATAATGCTTTTTCCATCGGGCGATGGGCGGAAGTAGTTATACAAATTAAGCGTATTTCCTAACATCCTGCGCTTTGGCATCAACTGGTCCATCAGCTGAGGTTCAATATTTTCTGTTGCAATTATTTGACTTGGGATTGGGATAATCCTGCGCTCAAGCCACGTGATTAATCCGTCCGTATAACCGTTGGTCGCAACGATCACGTCGCGCGCGACAAGCGATCCACGTGCCGTTATAATATCGAACCCACTTTCTGTTTTATTGATTTTACAAACCCGTGTTTCACTGATGACACAAGCACCAGCTCCAACTGCACGGTCCAACATTGCCTTGTGCAATTGGCCGGGATGTAGTCCTGCAATATCGGGGCGGATTTGCCCACCTTGATATAAATCTGTTCCCAGTTCCGTGTGCTGATTGGCTTTCAAAACCATTTCAGCGCCCATATCCAGATGCTTATTTAAAACATCTACCTCACGTGCCTGTTTTTCATAATCAACTGCGTAGTTTGCGCCGGTAAATCGACCCGTTATTTGAAAGCCACACTCAATTTTCTCGGCCTTAATCATCGCGCTCAAATGATCGCGCGCGGCAATTCCTTCGGCATAAATATCTTTAGCCCTGTCCAAGCCAAATTTTTCGATCATGTCATCAAAAGCAAATTTTATATTGCCGCTAGCAATGCCGCCATTACGGGTTGAGGCCCCTTCGCCGGCGCGCTGAGAATCTAAAACAACGACCGAACGCCCGGCCCGGGCTAAGTGCAAAGCGGCAGATAACCCAGCAAACCCCGCACCCACAATACAGACATCAGCAGACGCGGGAACGTCAACGGATGATGCGTTTTCTAAGGGGGCGGATTCCCACCAATAGGGGGTCAGCTTTAAATCAGTCATCGTCAGTCCTTTTCTGAAAGAAGTGAAAGGTCCCGCAGGTCCGCACCCGATGGCAACGGAGCCGATCCATCAGCAATCCAAGCACCAATATCTTTCCATACTGTTTTGCGCTGCAAATCGCGTAACAACATATGGTAGCCATTTTTATAAAGCCCAATTCTGCGTTTGTCTTTACCTTCATCTGGCAGACGGCTTACCATTAATGCGATGGGTGGCTTGGGAATGACCTCGTCATGATCGCCATATAAAATAAGTGCGGGGACGGTTAATTGGGAGGATCGTTGCAACGCCAAGTCCATTAAATTAACCAGCCAGTACATCGTTCCAATACGGGTTTCTTTAATGACCAAAGGGTCTTTACCAAACTCGATCAGCATTGGGATATTATCGCTGGGTTTAATTTTCAAGCCGCGCCCGGTCAGGGTCATATCAGGGAAAGTGTATGCGCCAATCCATAAGGCCAAACGCTGATACCACGGCATTGTTGAGCGCCCCCAAACGGACGGAGCTAACAAGATAATGCCATCGACATTTGGTTTATCAGCGTCGGTCATAGCAACCATAACAACGCCGCCACCCATCGATGTTCCGAGTACATAAAGGGGTAAATTTGGATGGACTTTTTTAAGTGCAGTCACCGCACTTTTAACATCACCCGCATAGCTTCGGGCACCAGCCCATACACCACGCTTTGGCGGTGCTTCACCAAACCCCCGTTGGTCAATGGCATATGAAATAACACCAAATTCTTTAGCTAAATATTCACCGGGAGGTTTGAAATAATTAGAATAATCGTTAAAGCCATGTATCGCTAACAATACGGCTTTTGGTGCGCTGTTTTCTGGTAGCCATTTACGGATTGGCAATTGCGCCCCATCGGCTGCGGTCAAATGGGTATCTGTTAATGATGGATCAGCATTGGGTGGGCCCGCTTTGTATGTTGAGGGCGCACAAGCACTCAAAAGCATACTGGTGACCAACATTGCAAGTAAAAGGTGCGCCCAACAGGTCACCCAACGGTCGCCTTTTTTTCTAAACCGCTGGTTAATTTTAAAAAGATGTCTTCCAGCTCCGCTTCTTTGGTAGAGATTTCAGAAATTGTTAATCCGGCCTCTGAAATAGCGCTCAAAATTTCACCAGAAGCCACTTTGCTGGGTGCATAGCGAAACTTCAATTGTCTATTTTCAAGCAGCTCAACTTGATAGGCATCTAAGTTTTTAGGGAGCGCTTTCAAATCTACTTCCAAGGTAAATGTGATTTCTTTTGAATCCAATTGCGATAATAAATCAGGTGTTTTTTCACACGTGATTAGCCGTCCATGATTGATGATTGCGATCGTATCACACATGGCTTCGGCTTCTTCTAAATAGTGTGTGGTTAACAATACGGTGACACCTAACTCGTTCATTGCTTTAACATTTTCCCAAAGTTGGCGACGTAAATCGACATCAACGCCGGCTGATGGCTCATCCAACACCAAAACCGGTGGGCTATGGACCATGGCTTTTGCGACCAACAACCGGCGGCGCATGCCACCCGATAGCGTGCGGGTATAGGCATTGGCCTTATCGGTCAGGCCAACCGCTTCCAAAATTTCATCACTGCGGCGTTGAGCTTTTGGAATTCCATACATTCCAGCCTGTAAATCCAGCATCTCACGCGGCGTAAAAAACGGATCAATATTTAATTCTTGAGGTACAATCCCAATTGATCGCCGGGCACGGCGCATGCTTTGGTCAATGTCATGACCCCAAATCAATGCAGACCCAGATGTCTTCATAACCAATCCGGCTAAAATATTAATCAACGTTGATTTTCCAGCCCCATTGGGCCCTAACAAAGCAAAAAACGATCCGCGTGGAATTTGTAAATTAACATCTTTAAGTGCTTCGTGGGCGGGTTGCTTGTTGGATGCCGCATAGGTTTTGCAAAGACCTTTGGCTTCAATAGCAAATTCGGGTCCGCCGTCGGGCATTGTCGCGTAACTGTTCATAGACTGGTCCGTAATGCAGTAAAAACGATCTTCAATCTAATCCGAGGCACAGCAAAGGTCCATGCTAGAGCATAATATTATCAAGGGATTCGATTTAAGATTATTATGCTTTTGTATGAATGAATACTAATGGCGTACTTCAGACCGTTTGGCGCTGGAATTAATCCGTTCCCATGGTTAAGATCAAATTATGGAATTTCACGCATGAATTGAGCAACGAGGCACCCTATGTCAGATATCGAAACCATTGAAGTTGAAGCCAAGCGCGTTGGATGTGATGGCGGCGGAGCTTTAGGCCACCCACTTGTTTATCTAGAAATGGGCGAAAAAACAGAAGTCGTCTGCCCTTATTGCTCGCGCACCTATCAGCTCAAAGAAGGCACCAAGGTTTCAGCCGGGCATTAATTGTTAGAAAACGGCTAGGTTTTGAGGGGCACTTTGAAAGCTTATCAATTCAATTTAACTTGGATTCTAGTACTTACGCTATCCTCATTATCTGGATGCATTACCACTTGCTATAGTGTACCGATATCAATCGAGCTAATTTCACAAAAAGCAGACAGCGGTTATCCAAACGCTCAATACCGTTTAGGCTTAAGATATACCAATGGATCAGGCGGTAGGCAAAACCATCGAATAGCATCAAAAATGGGAGCTCCAACACTGCTAAGGATACCAAGCAAATTGGCCTGATCACAAAAATACAATTGACCCAGACAGGCGCTTACGGGTTGGTTTCATATCCCCCGGTTTAGGTAACCATCCAGTTTGATATTTCACTGTTGGATTGCTTGAGCACTTAGTAAAAACTGAAATTGAAAACATTTGCTATTCAGACCGCAAAGCCGCTGCAGATATTTGTAAGGATGTTACAGAAATTTCTGACGATGATCTTTTTGATACCCTTTTGGCCAACCGCATCGATAATTAACCAATTTATCCGGCCATTCTGAAAGTAGCCCGTTGCACGTATTTGTTCGCAAACCCGCACCTGTGCAGCTGGCTTGGGCGGGGTACGTAGGCACCACGGACTTAGGCGCCATCTATTATTTGATCTCAGATAAATATTCAACGCCGGAAGATAAAGATGCCTATCACGTTAAAACATTGCCCAGATGCCCGATGGATGGCTGTGTTACGCCCCAGCCTCTTAATGCGCCCATCGTCGGTCCCTTGCCGTTCGAGCGCAATGGCTACATCACATTTTATTCGTTCAGCAATCCGGCAAAAATTAACGAGGACGTGCTAACGGTTTGGGCGCAAATTTTGGCCGCAGCACCCCATTCAAAACTTTTATTACACTACGCTAATATGGATGCAATCACAGTTAGCGGCCGCTTAACAAAGTCATTTGCAGCAAAAGGCATTGACCCTGAGCGCTTAGAATTAAAAGACGGATGCCCACATCCCGAATTGTTAGCCGGCTAAAACGACGTTGATATTGCCCTTGATCCGTTCCCTTATTCTGGTGGGCTAATGACCTATGAAGCCATTTGGATGGGTGCACCAGTTGTGACCATGCACAGAAATACCTTCGCTAGCCGTCATTCAACAAGCCACTTAATGGCTCTTGGCGCGCCTGAGCTTATTGCTACTGATGAAAGCACTTATGTTCAATTGGCCGTAAATTTGGCATCTGATCCGAATGCATTGGCACAAATGCGCCAGAATTTGCATTCTACAATGAAAGTGTCGCCGATTTGTGACCATCCAAGATTTGCTGCAGGTTTTAACATTGCTGCGCGGCATGTGGCATAATTGGTCTCAATCAAGTAAATAATTTATGTGTGATCCGGTGTTTCCGATATCTATTAGACAGGTTAAACTAGTGCTAGAATTAATCTAAAAAACCCAAGGATCCACCTATGACCGATCAGCCGAAACATGTCTTTTTAATCGACGGATCGGGCTTCATTTTCCGCGCCTTTCATGGGCTTCCCCCCATGGTTAGCCCTAATGGCACGCCGGTTAATGCGGTATTTGGTTACACCAAAATGCTAATGAAATTGTTAGAGGATACTGACGCAGATCATATTGCGGTGATTTTTGATCGGGCTCGAAAAACCTTTCGTTCTGATATTTATCCAGAATATAAAGCCCACCGCCCGCCGCCACCTGACGAGCTTATCCCACAGTTCGAATTGGTTCGCGAAGCGACCCGGGCCTTGAACGTGCCCGCCGTCGATATGGAGGGCTATGAAGCCGACGATTTGATTGCGACTTATGCCAAACAAGCCGCCGCCAATGGGGCCCAAGTCACCATTGTTTCATCCGATAAAGATTTAATGCAATTGGTCGATGATAAAATCACCATGCTCGACGCCATGAAAAACAAAGTCATTGGCCCGGCGGAAGTGTTCGAAAAATTTGGCGTTGGCCCTGAATTGGTCATTGATGTGCAAGCCTTAGCTGGCGATTCGGCCGATAACGTACCCGGTGTTCAAGGCATTGGCGTTAAAACAGCCGCCCTTTTGATTAACGAATACGGAACATTGGATGATGTGCTCGCCCGCGCCGTTGAAGTTAAACAAAATAAGCGTCGCGAAAATCTAATCGAACAAGCTGATATGGCGCGTCTTTCCCGCGATCTGGTCACCTTAAAAATTGATGTGCCCATTGATGTGCCTTTATCGACCTTTGTCGTCAAAAAGCCCGACCCTGAAACTCTGGTCGGTTTTTTGCGCGAACAAGGATTTAGGTCTTTGGTCACCACTTTGGAAAACCGCTTTGGCCTGACCGGCAGCGCCGGGGCCGATAATGCCCCTGAATCAACACCAGCCGAAAAGGCGACTTATGAGTTAGTGCAAACAGTTGAGGCGCTGCAAACGTGGATCGATGCCGCTCATCAAGAAGGGGTTGTAGCTGTCGATACAGAAACTACCGGACTAAATGCTTTGCAGGTCGAATTAGTCGGCATCTCCTTGTGTGTCAAACCGGGCCATGCGTGCTATATTCCACTTGCCCATAAATCAATCGAAGCACCTACCATGCTCGATTTATTAGATGATACAGGCCCCAAAGAGCCGGTTGAAAAAATCATTCAGATTGAAAAGCAAACGGCTATTGATCTTCTTAGGCCGTTACTTGAAGATGTTGGTGTACTTAAAATTGGGCAAAACATTAAATACGATATGCATATCTTTGAGCGTGTTGGCATATCCGTCGCCCCCATCGACGATACAATGGTGCTTTCTTATTGTTTAGAAGGTGGATTGCATAACCACAACATGGATGAATTAGCTAAGCGCTTTTTAAACGTTGAGACAATTAAATTCAAAGAAATTGTCGGCACTGGAAAATCCCAAATCACCTTCGATTATGTGCCTTTAGAGAAAGCTTTGGACTACGCCGCGGAAGATGCGGAAGTCACTTTACGCTTACAACACGTTTTAAAACCGCGTTTGGCACAAGAGCACATGGTCAACATCTACGAGACGATGGAGCGCCCCTTAATAAGCGTTATGCGCCATATGGAATCGTTGGGTATTAAGGTCGATGCAACGGAATTAAAACGTTTATCCGATGACTTTGCCGTCCGCTTGGCTGAGCTGGAAATAGAGATCCATAAACTGGCGGGGCGCGAATTTAATATCGGGTCACCCAAACAATTGGGAGAAATTCTGTTTGATGAAATGGCCATACCTGGTGGGAAAAAAGGCAAAACCGGTGCCTATGGTACGGGCGCAGACATTTTGGAAGGCTTGGTTCACCAAGGCCATGAATTGCCCGTAAAAGTTCTGGAATGGCGCCAATTGGCCAAACTGAAAAGCACCTACACAGATGCGCTGATTAACCAAATCAATCCTAACACCGGTCGCATTCACACGTCGTATTCGCAAGCCGTCGCATCGACGGGGCGCTTGGCATCGT
>JAPKAX010000007.1 GCA_028825025.1 Rhodospirillales bacterium
CGTAAATTTTGGGCGGGGCTGTGAGCTTGGCGAAGACCTCATTGGGTAAGCGCTGTACGTCTGCTGCAGTCAACTTAGTAAAATCCGTGCCTTTGGGAAAGTACTGACGCACCAACCGTTTGTATTCTCCCTGAAGTCGCGCTCCCATCCGTGTTAGGGCGTGCAAAAATAAAAAGCTTAACCTAGTTTTTGCTTATGTCCGCGTTGCCAGCAAATTCTTTTCCGTTATCTCAAGTCAAAGTTAGAAAATGTTTCTTGTGTGGTGTTAGCCAATTTATTATGCCCTCTTTTGTAGCTTCTGAGTTTGGTCTTCCACTCCACCATGCTGGTTAAGGCACCTCCGTATTTCGCGCCGATAGTGCCAGCAGGCTCCCAATCACCGAGGCGTGATTTTACATCGAAAATTGCGGGCCTGTGCGCAATGTCAATGCGACCTGAGATCAAGCCACGCACCGCCGTTGCGGCATTATACTTATTGCGCTTTTTGCCACGTTGCCACAAATTCAAATAAAGCGTTCCGCCCGTGTGGTTGTCCGACCAGATGTGCCAATAAAGGCTTTCATAACTTACTTTTGTGCCGTCTTCGTGGTTGAATGCACCACAGATTTGCTGAGGGCTCCACTGATTGTCGTGCAGTAATGTTTCCGCCCGTACCGATGAGGCAAGGCGTCATCACACGCGCCCCATCCATGCTTGCTGAGCTTCTTTGCACCGCAAAGCGGTGCGCCGGTAAAAACCGGTAATTGCGAAAACCCCCTGTTACGCTAGAGTTCACGGCTGCTTGTGTCTTGGCTGACACCGATATCAACGGTAAGTCCCGATTGCGTCACCCATCTTTTATTAAGAGCGTAAATTTGGTATCGCTGGTCTCGGATTTGACGGAGAATGAAAAATACAGTGAATATTTATCAGATACCAGTTCTTCGGCGACGCACCTGTTAAAGCTTTTATCTAATATTCTAGGTATCTCAAAAATTGAGTCTGGCTAGTCTGAAATTGATTTAGGTCCGGTTGATTTCCGTGCCTTATGTGATTTTTACACATTAGTCATTAATCATTTCAGTAAAACTCAGGGGCATTCTTTATCGCTTAATATTTCACTTGATTTAATTTCGGGTTCTATGGATGAGCGTCATTCACGGCAGTTGCTTTTATATCTGTTATCGAGCGCGATTAAATATACACTAAAAAATAACTTTATAACCTTGTCGGCGAACTTGGAGTTTAGTGACGTTCGGTTTGACGTCGAGGATACAGGAAACGGCTTGATTTAGTGAGAAATAGAGGAAGTAGTCATCTCTTTTTTGCAGTTTCGTTTGATTATTGCACAGAAACTTGCGGACGGGTCGGCCTTGGATTAGCTGTTACGCGTAAATTGCGTGATGCAAATGGGGCGCGGATATCTGTCAGAAGCACAAAAGCGGTTGGCTCTATCTTTTCTGCATACGTCCCGGTTGTGGCTGTACCCTTATGGGTATCGTGCAAATTGGAAGTTCTGCCTAGCTCGCGCTGCTACAATTTTTGTAAGACCTCACATGTATTCTAATATGGTTGTGCCCTGCATTTTAATAATCCATGAAAGAAGTCTGGGATTTGGTGTTCGGGGGAGGTATATATTTAAGTAATGAATGCTTTCATTACGAAGCGTTCGGTTGTCATTTTTTGAGGGCTGGTTTGTTGCTATGGCTAAATTGATAGAGTTGGATTTCTTTTGAGCGGAAAAAATAGTTATACCTATGAAGAGCTTTTGTCGTGTGGTCGCGGCGAGTTGTTCGGTCCTGGCAACGCGCAACTGCCCTTGCCACCAATGCTAATGTTTGATCGCGTTACATCTATTACTGAAGATGGCGGATCTTATGGCAAAGGCTACGTTGTAGCTGAGTTTGATATCAATCCGGATTTGTGGTTTTTCGATTGCCATTTTCAAGGGGATCCTGTGATGCCAGGTTGTTTGGGCCTTGATGCCTTATGGCAATTAACGGGCTTCTTTTTAGGTTGGTCCGGTGCTCCGGGGGCAGGCCGCGCGTTGGGCGTTGGTAATGTTAAATTTACCGGCCAAGTTGAGCCAACGGCTAAATTGGTGACGTATAAAGTCAACATTAAACGCGTTATGAGACGTCAAATTGCACTTGCTTTTGCCGATGGCCAAATGTTGGTCGACGGTGTCGTGGCGTATGAGACGGAAGCCATGCGGGTTACGACGTTTACCAAAGATAATGAAAAATAAGAGGTTCTTATGAGACGTGTTGTTGTTACGGGTTTAGGTATTGTTTCATGCATTGGTAACACGAAAGACGATGTATTAACTTCGCTTCGTGAAGGCCGCTCGGGGCTTTCGTTTAGTGAAGAATACAAGGAAATTGGTTTCCGCAGCCATGTTTATGGTAAACCGAATATTGATTTAGACGCGCGCGTTGACCGCCGCGCCCGGCGCTTTATGGGCGATGGTGCAAAATATAACTACATTGCCATGCAAGATGCCATTGAAGATTCCGGCATGGTAAAATCCGATGTGTCGAACGTTCGCACGTCTTTGATTATGGGCTCAGGCGGGCCTTCTACGGCGGCTCAGATTTTGGCCGCGGATAATGCCCGTGAAAAAGGCCCAAAAAAAGTTGGCCCTTTTGCCGTTCCTAAATGCATGACCTCAACTAATTCAGCGACCCTTTCAACTGCCTTTGAAATCAAAGGTTTGAGCTATTCAATTGGTTCTGCGTGTTCAACCAGTGCCCATTGCATTGGAAACGCGTCTGAGCTTATTCAGTTGGATAAGGCGGATGTTGTGTTCGCGGGTGGTGGCGAAGAATTACATTGGAGCTTATCGGTTCTGTTCGATGCCATGCCAGCTCTTTCGGCAGGCTATAATGAGACGCCAGAAAAAGCGTCACGCGCTTATGATGCGAACCGCGATGGTTTTGTCATTGCCGGTGGTGCGGGTGTTTTGGTTTTGGAAGAATTGGAGCACGCAAAAGCGCGTGGAGCCAAGATTTATGGTGAATTGACTGGATATGGAGCGACATCAGACGGATCTGACATGGTTCAACCTTCCGGGGAAGGCGCTGTTCGTTGCATGCAAATGGCGATGAAAGATCTAACTGGGCCGATTGATTATATCAACACCCACGGCACATCGACACCCGTTGGCGACACCAAAGAATTAGAAGCGATGAAGGAAGTTTTCAAAAAAACAGGTGTTATACCACCGTTCAGCTCAACCAAATCCTTAACCGGGCATTCATTGGGTGCCACCGGTGCTCAAGAAGCGATTTATTCGTTGTTGATGATGGAAAATGATTTTATTTGCGCATCAGCAAACGTTGATGAGCCCGATCCGTTTGTTGGTGATATGCCATTGGTGACCAAACGCCAAGACGGAGTGACATTAAACAATGTGATGTCGAATAGTTTTGGCTTTGGTGGCACGAATGCAACCCTCGCCTTTTCACGCTATAATTCTTAACTAAGGAATCTGCCGTGCCGGATCAAAAGCCAGACTTAATAAACCCTGCTGTGCCTGCCCCATTAATGGTGGGCAAGCGGGGCCTTATTATGGGCGTTGCCAATCAGCGCTCGATTGCTTGGGGGATAGCTGAGATGCTGCGGTCCCATGGGGCAGAATTGGCGTTTACGTATCAGGGCGAGAGCTTGGGCAAGCGGGTCATTCCGTTGGCTGAAACGGTTAGTTCTGAATTAGTTTTTGATTGCGACGTTAACGACGATGATAGTGTTAAAGCTGTGTTCGAAGTATTGGAGAAAGAATGGGGGACGTTTGATTTTATTGTTCATGCTATTGCGTACTCGAACAAAGACGAGCTTAAAGGCAAATATGTAAACACCAGCCGTGAAAACTTCCTAATGACCATGGACATTAGCTGCTTTTCATTCACGGCCATCGCTAAACATGCGGAGCCCTTGTTGAATTCCGGTGGTAGTTTGGTCAGCTTAAGCTTTTCAGGTGCCGAGCGGGTGATGCCCAATTACAATGTGATGGGCGTTGCTAAAGCGGCCCTTGAAGCCAGTGTACGTTATTTGGCAGCAGATTTTGGCAGCAAAGATATTCGGGTTAATGCCATATCAGCAGGCCCCATGCGGACCTTGGCTGGGAGTGCGATTGGTGGCGCGCGTGATATTTTACGTTATAGCCAAGATGCAGCCCCATTGAGCCGTGAATTGCAATTGCAAGATATTGGCGGTGCAGCGCTCTATTTGCTGTCTGATTTATCGGCGAGCGTTACCGGCGAAGTTCATCATGTAGATAGCGGTTTTAGCATTATTGGTATGCCCCATAATCGCGACTAAAATTTAACTTATTGTCGAATATACTTTTGCGATTTTTTATGGGTATAAGTAGTTTGGAAAGAATGCAAAAAGTCAGTAATCGCTGTTTTTTGGATCAGATTATTACTTGTACAATTAAGCATGGATGCCTACATATATTGAATGCAAACCATACGCTCCTTTACGAACGTTATTGCTCGATTGCGGGACGTTAACTTACGTCCTACACGTCAACGTATTGCCTTAGCTAAAATGCTGTTTGAGGGTGATGATCGGCATATAACCGCTGAAATGTTGCATCAGGAAACACAAAAAACAAATACGCGAATTTCATTGGCTACGATTTATAACACGCTAAACCAATTCTCCAGCGCTGGATTGTTGCGTGAAATTGTTGTCGATTCTCAGCGGTGTTATTTTGATACAAATACAACAGACCATCATCATTTTTTCTTTGAAAAAACCAATGAACTTAAAGACATCGAAGCGGGTGATGTGGTTTTAGCAATAGTTCCGCTTGCACCAGCTGGAACCGTTATTAAGCGAATTGATGTGGTTGTCCGCGTAGAGTAATCGTTATAAATCAATATCTTATATGTTTTATTAGAATACATAAAATTATATTGACTTAGAGAAGCACATATACATAATATAAAGAGGGTTAATAGATTAATGGATCAATTTCGGTGTATGGCCGTTGTTTGTTTATATCAAACCCAATTTTTTTTATGTCATTAAAGGGAGCGCGAAATGCCAGCACTTAAAGGAACTCAGACAGAACAAAATCTTAAAGACGCATTTGCTGGAGAATCTCAAGCAAACCGCCGTTATCTTTATTTTGCTCAAAAAGCTGATATCGAAGGCTACAACGACATTGCGGTTGTTTTCCGCTCAACTGCCGAAGGTGAAACCGGACACGCGCACGGTCACTTGGAGTTTTTAGAAGAAACAGGCGATCCCGCAACCGGCCTTCCGATTGGTTCGACGGGTTTGAACTTGAAAGCTTCTGTTGCTGGCGAAACCCACGAATACACAGACATGTATCCGGGTATGGCTAAGTCAGCACGCGAAGAAGGTTTAGATGAAATAGCAGATTGGTTTGAGACTTTGGCGAAAGCTGAAAAATCCCACGCCGGTCGTTTCCAAAAAGCTTTGGACACGATGGATTAAGGCAATCACGGTGCGATTGTTTAAGATTAAGCGGGGGGGCCATGTTTGGTGCCCCCCTTGTCGTTTTGAAGCTAAACCAAAGTGAATGATATCATTCGTGAACGTGACTTTGCGGCGATATAAATAAGATAAAGTGTTTGAGATGATTCAAAAGTCGCTCTAAACACTCTAGAATTGAATAAAGTGAGCATTTTATGAGCGAAGGTAGCTTAGAAGCCCCCACTAGACATGTGATTGCATGGCGGGAGGAAGATTTTTATGACACTCAAAAATTGGACGTTGAACTGCGTCGGGTTTTTGATATTTGCCATGGATGCAGACGCTGCTTTAATTTATGTGACAGCTTCCCAAAGTTATTCGATTTAATTGATGATTCAGAATCGGGCGAATTAGACACCGTATCATCCGTTGATTTTAAGCCGGTTATCGATGCATGCACGATGTGCGATATGTGTTTCATGAGTAAATGCCCTTATGTGCCGCCGCATGAATTTGATTTGGATTTCCCCCATTTAATCTTACGCGCTCGCGCCACAGAGGCCCACGAAAATGGAATTGGGTTTGCAGCCAAGCAACTAACAAAAACTGATCGGAATGGTAAATGGGCAGCGCCTGTTGCTGGCATTGCAAATTGGGCATCAAAGCGTGGGAATTCTTTGACGCGCCCTGTTATGGGAGCCGCTTTAGGGGTACATGCAGACGCTGAATTACCAAAATTTACATCAAAACCGTTCTCAAGCAGAAACAATCAAGCTCCAACTGTAAATGTAGATGCGCCTGCGTATGGTCGGAAAGCCGTTTTATACGCGACTTGTTTCACGACTTATAATAATCCCGAAATTGGAATAAGTGCGCGGGCCGTATTGGCGCATAATGGGGTAGAAACCGAAATTGTTTACCCGAAATGCTGTGGAATGCCGCAATTGGAACAAGGCGACATTGCGGGTGTTGCAGCTACCGCTGCTGATGTTGCCGAAACGCTTAAGCCATGGATCGAAAAAGGCTATGACGTTATCGCGTTGGTTCCGTCTTGCGCGTTAATGCTGAAGTTCGAGTGGCCGTTGATTATTCCTGAAAATGTGGACGTTCAAAGTTTACGCAAAGCAACGTTTGATATAACGGAATACATAGTCAGCATTGGTAAAAAAGAAGGCATGGCCGAAGGGCTGAGCCCCTTAGACGGCGGTGTAAGTGTTCATATTTCATGTCATTCGAGGGCCCAAAACATGGGCCAAAAAGGAGCTGAAATGTTACGCCAAATTCCGGATACGGATGTAGATGTGATTGAGCGGTGTTCGGGGCATGGTGGCTCGTGGGGAATTATGATAGATAATTTTGACGTGGCCCTTAAAATTGGAAAACCAGTAGCCAGAAAGGTTGCAGAAAAAGCGGCCCGGCATATTGTTTCTGAATGCCCCTTAGCACGAGAGCATATTTTACAAGGGGTCGAGAGGATAAATGAAAAACCCTCTGACGTTTCCCAAGTCCAGCATCCAATTCAGTTATTGGCATTAGCATACGATTTATAAGAGAAAGATTTATGATGGCTCAAAAAATAGAAATTACCCGCGACGATCTGATGTCGATGACCGATTATGAAGCTGAACGCAAAGAACGTAGAACGAAAATGACGGCTTTAAAGCGCAATCGGCGTATATCAATTGGGCCTGATGCGACGTTCTATTTCGAATCTTATGCTACGATGTTTCATCAAATTCATGAAATGCTGTGGATCGAAAAAGGCGGCGAAGCACAAATAGCCGATGAATTGGAAGCGTATAACCCATTAATTCCAAAGGGCCGTGAATTGGTCGCAACGTTGATGTTTGAAATTGATGATGAAAATCGGCGAGCATGTTTTTTAAGGGGTTTGGGGGGAGTTGAAGAAAGGGTATCTATTACCTTCAATGGCCAAAACCCCGTTCTGGCAAAACCCGAAGGAGATATTGACCGGACCACTGCAGACGGTAAAGCTTCGGCGATTCAGTTTTTGCACTTCCCTTTTGATGCAGACCAAATAACTTTGTTTAAAGATAAAAGCGTACAAATAACGCTTGTGATTGCCCATGAAAAATACGGCCATATGGCCATTTTATCAGCGGATGTTAGGGACGCATTAATGGCAGATTTTATTGTATAAAGGTTGCGGGATTATTTAATCTGTTCGCCGCGGTAGATACCCCAAACATCAACGCGGCGTAGCCATCCGCTAATACCGCCCGCTTCAACTTGGCACCAGATCGACGATCCTTCACATTCTGTAACGTGGCCAATGACACCGGGCTCTAATGTGGCCCTTGCTGAACTGTCGCTGTTTGCGGTGCGGCGCACAGTTCTTGTCGACCCAATAACAATAAACCGGCGTTTACCGCTCAGCATCGATTGATGTATCCAGCCTTGAGCGCCTTGCCAATCGCGTACTTTGCGCCATGTTCCATATTCTGCAATAATTTCGGCGGGTAATCCTTGGCGCTTGTAAACCCATTCGACTGGATATTGAACACCCGGTCCCGTCCGCATATTTACTTCATCAGCCCGCAAGCTGACAAATCGGGGTACGGGCAATCCGGAACTGCGGTTTTGAGCAAAAGTTGGCAAGCCAATAACAAGCAATGATGCCATAATATAAAATGTCATAATAAATCGAGCTATGGGCTGGGGTTTAAACATAACGAAGCAAGATCCTAATAGCGCAATCCAATGAGGCGAACTTAAAAATATCCGTATTATATAATATATCAACTTTGAATTTACGAGTAGTTAACGGAATTTATTATTTAATACTGAATATCAGTTAAAAACGGTGTTGGGTTGCTCTTTTTCAGCCTAATTACCAATGCCCAGCGCCCTCAAAAAGATAACATCCGAGCAAATAAATGCAGGCATGATTTTGTACTTGCTTTAAATCTCTGGGTTTTTGATATATGCCCCAGTCTTTATTACCTGCAATAAACAGCGATGGTTGGTTGATTGTAAGTACTAAAAAAGTTTTAAATATTATGTATTAATTCTACGTGTGAAGTACCGGTAACATTGAAACCCGCCTTGGAAGTCTGCGTGTGCATAGGTGTTGCCATATACTTGTATCTCCTCCTCGGTGAGCCATTCACACAAAGTGATTTCTTCTGCGCTTGGCATTTCTTTGGCAACGGTTTCAGCCATCCAACCCTAAAGGGGGCAGGAGTATTCCCCGTCCAATCGAGACTTTTGTGATGATAATACGCCCGCATGAAATCATGAACCTCTTGCTGACAATTTTCCATGTTTCTATTAGCTTCAGAGTTTAAATAATACCATTGATAATTTTTACGTGGGCGCGAAAAAGCCACTAATTGTTGATGGATATCGGGCCCTTTCTCTTGGCTGCAGTTGGACCCAAACAGGACGGATGCGGAACCTGCTAAAGGAGCTCTCATTAATGCGACTGATTTGAAAATATCAGGGCGAATTAAAGCACAATATGACGCGGCGAGTGTGCCTAAATCATGACCAATAACGCTACGAACGGTTTGAATGCCAAGAACACCAAGCCAATCCAAAACATCTGTGACGAGGTTGGTAAAACGGAACGGCTGTAAATTAACATTGTAATCTGAGCTCCACCCGGTGGTTTGCCCCTATCCCCTTTGGTCGGGCGCAATCACATGAAAGCTTGCTTGGGCAAGAGGAAGGATGATTTTACGCCAGCTATAAGGCAATTCAGGAAATCCATGCAAAAGCAGGATACACGGCCGGTCATTCGTTTCAGTGAAGCCGGCTTTAAGTATATGCATATTTTGACCATTGGCATTTTCTACAAAGTTAGATCGTATTCCAGCTAAGAACTGTAATTGGAGCCTATTCAAGATTGGCCTATCAAAACGATAAATGAGGTATTAAAAAGAGTATGAATTTTTTGAGTGATTATCGCTGATAAGGGAAGCATACTAGATATGTTTGTTTTAGGTTGCTTTGGCCTGAAGATGTGCCCGATAAAGAAAGGTGTAGATGCATGCAAAACGCGAAACCCCGGGTCGTTGTAACCCGGAAACTTCCCGATGCGATCGAAACGCGCATGATGGAATTATTCCAAGTTGAATTGAACTTGGACGATATCCCATTTACGAATAATCGGATGATTGAAGCTGTAAAGACGGCGGATGTTCTTGTCCCGACAGTAACGGATCACATTGACGCCAGCATTTTGGTCCATGCCGGTAAAAATTTACAACTGATAGCGAACTATGGGGCCGGCGTTGATCACATTGACATGGCATCGGCACGTCAGCATGGTATTTCAGTAACCAACACACCTGATGTTTTAACCGAAGATACAGCCGATATGACAATGGCGCTTATTTTGGCGGTGCCTCGGCGCTTATCCGAAGGCGAGCGGATGTTGCGTTCTGGTGAATGGACCGGTTGGTCGCCCACATCAATGCAAGGGCACCGGATTAATGGAAAACGCTTAGGGATCATTGGTATGGGGCGGATTGGGCAAGCCGTTGCGAAACGGGCTAAAGGATTTGGGTTATCGATCCATTACCATAACCGCCAACGGGTGCATGAAGACTTTGAAGGTGTTTTGGAAGCGACCTATTGGGAAAGCTTAGACCAAATGTTGGCTCGCATGGATTTTATTTCTGTTAATTGCCCACACACCCCAGCAACCTTTCATTTGCTTTCCGCTCGACGCCTTAAGTTGCTGCAACCCCATGCGGTTCTTGTAAACACATCACGAGGCGAAGTGATTGATGAAAACGCGCTAACACGCATATTGGCGGCGGGTGATATCGGGGGTGCAGGGCTGGATGTGTTTGAAAACGAACCAGCAGTAAACCCTAAGCTTTTAGCCATGGAAAATGTTGTGTTGTTACCACATATGGGTTCTGCAACGTTTGAAGGGCGTATCGATATGGGCGAAAAGGTTTTGGTTAATATTAAAACCTTTTGTGATGGCCACACCCCACCGGACCGGGTGTTAAGCGATATTTTTTAAGCACTAAAATGGAGACTACGTCATGGCAGCTGAGAACGGATTAACTCAAGGACGATACGGCTTTGACTTAGAAATTCCAACAGATGTTCCTGATGGTGTTAAAGCCTTGCTTAATCGCCGGGTGATCCGGAAATATAAAACAAGCCCAATCAGCGAACAAACGATGGCACTGTTATTAAGCGCAGCGCAATCGGCACCGACCAAATCAAACTTACAGCAATATTCTATTGTTATTATTCGGGACCCTGAAGTGCGGAATACCGTTGCAGAGTTGGTGCCATCGATGCCTTGGGTGAAAAATGCACCTGTGATTGCAATCTTTTTAGGGGACGTCCGGCGTATTCGAAAGTTAGCTGAAATCCGGGGTCATACGTATCAGAACAACAATGCAGACACATTTATGAATGCGGCCGTTGACGCAGCACTTGCCATGCAGTGCTTTATAACAGCAGCGGATCATTTAGGTTTGGGGACGTGTCCGATCAGTTATGTCCGAAACCGGATTGATGATTTGGCCGAAATTCTTGATCTGCCGGATGGTGTGTTCCCAATTTCTGGTTTGTGTGTCGGCTACCCGGATGATGCGGGGTATGTGTCGATGCGATTGCCGCAAAAAGTTGTCGTCCATCAAGATCTATATAATGATGACGACTTGGAAACAGATGTTAAAGACTACGACGACCGCAACCATAAACGTTTTGCGCTAACGCCTACTAAACAAAGACATACGGATAAATATGGGGTTCTTGAGAAATGCACTTGGTCTGAAAATGTTGCTCGGCAATTATCCTTGCCTGAGCGCGCTGGATTTGCAGATTATTTAAAGCGTAAGGGAATTAATCTCGATTAAACTTTCGGAAACGAAATGATAAAATTTGATCCGTGGCCGACTTTTGATTCAACGCGGATTGCCCCAGCCATTCCTTCGACCAACGATTTTGTAATCGCATGGCCTAACTTTGTTCCACCCATGGCACGGGAGTTGGTTTAATCAACTTGTGTAAATCAATCAAAAATTCGATTAAGATTTATTTCAGAAATACCAATGCCATATTTAGTAACTTTGATTTCGACGTAGTCTCCTAAATCAAAACAAGTTATCGTCACATTTGTATTTGAAGGGAAGAATTTAGCAGCATTAGTGAGTAAATGTATCATAATTTACTCAAACTGCGGGGCCTCTGCATTAATATAAATCTGGCTAATATCTTCTTCATACGCATATTTGGTTAAATGCTCTATTGGGAAGTTATGATTATTTTCAACCGACCGAAAGAGTAAAGCGTTGTGATCGGTTTTTTTGAGGTTAAATGTCGTATTTCCATAAATGATCTTTTCATAACTTAAAAGATAATCTACGAAGCCTAATAGTTTTTCACTGTTTCTAATCGCAATATTCAAAAGCACGCTTCCTTCTGTGGTAAGGGTATCAGAAAAAGTTCCCGCTAGAAGGCCAAGGGCACCATCTAGAGACGTTAGCGGAGTTTGGAGCTCATGGCTTTCCATCGCGAGAAATTCAGTTTAGCGATATTGGGACATTTGGCCTTTTCTTTGGCATCAATTAAGTCAGGTTTCATCTTCTCATTTTCAGTCGAATCAACGGTATGGGCGACAAAATACAGAGGGTCTGGTTTTCATCACGAATAAGGGTTGCCGTTACTTTGCTATGAATGGTGTGGCCGTCTTTGTGTGTATAGGTTTGTTTATTTGTGTAAGATTGTACCTTCCCCACCAATAACGTGTTGACGAAGAAGCATGCTTTAATTCAAAGAATCAACGTCTTTAGGGGTGCGGGTCATTTGGATGTAAGTGATTTCATCAATGCAAAACCTAAGAAACGTGGCTTAGTCTTGTTTCGCTCGAAGTCGTTCGCCGCCTAATGAAATCAAAGCAACTCCATTTGGAGTGTAATCATAGGCTTAGGGAAAAAGCTCTTCACTTTTAATAAGTTTTAACGTCTGTGCATTCTGATCTGTTATGTTATTTGAAATGGTGCCAACGGCAGGAATGTGCCTGTGACTGGAACTGATCGGGTATTTAATAAGAAACTGATCATAATCTGAACTTTTAATTTTTGGTGTTTTCCAGCTACAATTACTTTATTGTCTACTTCTTGAATGGGTGTAAAATTTTGACCTTGAAAACAGACAACATGGGCTGGTTACCAACAAGTTTGGCTTTGCTAAGCCAAACTTGAAAAGGTTAATTTATGTGTGTGAACCGTCCTTTTTTATCTTTAATGCCTAAAAAGAAAGGGGCTTTATCAAAAAGGGTATCGAATAATAAATCTGTCATTTAAATAAATACCATTGCGCCGTTATTTGAGGCGTCATTTAAAAAAGTGACAAGGCCAGAAACCTCTATAGATAAATCGGTACGAAGCGGAATATTTTTAAAACCTTTGGCATGTAGTCCCATTTCACAGACCATAAAAGCAACCTCAAGGGCAATACAGGCTTCTAAAAGTTCTTCAAAGTGAGCGACACCATTTTGTTTGCAAGTTTTATCGCGTTCAAATCCAGTTCCGGCTTCATCTGATAATGGCATCTCGCTCCAAGCGGGTTGAGCCGTGGGCTTAGATTTTAATAAAGCCTGACAAGCACCCATGGTGAAAAATAAAGTAACGGGTTTACCAATAGCGGCAGCTGCAGATGCCATAACAAGCGCGTAATGAACTTTGTCAAAATGGTGATCATAGATGATGATCGATAGTTTATCTGGAGCAGTACTAAGCGGCATGTGTCAACAGATCCTTAATCGTTGGTTGTTCCCCACAAATCGGGCAACCTGGATCATTTCTGACTTTTATTTTTTTGAACGTTGAGCCTAAGCCGTCACAAATCATCAAAGATCCAGATAAGCTTTCACCAATCCCCATCAGTTCTTTTAATATTTCAGATGCCTGCATCGAGCCGATTAACCCGCACAATGCACCCAGCACACCCGCTTGAGCACAGGATGGGACTTGTCCTTCGGGGGGTGGTTCACGAAAAATGCATCTGTAACAAGGCCCGTGCCCGCCCTCATCATCAGTATGGACATGAGGCTTGAACGTCGCAACTTGGCCATCAAAACGTAAAATTGCCCCTGATACCAACGTTTTTTGACCAAAATAACAGGCATCGTTAACCAAAAACCGAGTTTGAAAATTATCGCTGCCATCGGCAACCAGGTCGTATTGATTGACCAAATCCATAGCATTGGATAGGTCGAACCGAGCTTTATGGGTAAATATATTTACGTCCGGATTTATGGCTCGAACTGTTGCTGCGGCACTTTCAATTTTGAACCGCCCTATGTCATCTGTTGTATGAATGACCTGGCGCTGTAGGTTCGATAAATCAACAATATCATCATCTACAATACCGATTGTACCAACGCCAGCTGCTGCCAAATATAGCAACAGGGGGGAGCCTAACCCGCCCGCCCCAATAACCAAAACTTTTGAATCCAACAGCTTTTGTTGGCCTTCGCCTCCGACTTCTTTAAGCAAGATGTGGCGGGCGTATCGGTTGACTTGTTGTTCAGTAAAATCCATTAGCCCAATCCATCAAATAGAGCTGTTGATAAATACCGTTCGGCAAAAGACGGTAATATTGTGATAATATTTTTGCCCGCCATATCAGGTCGTTCAGCAATTTCTACGGCGGCTGCTAAGGCGGCTCCGGATGAAATGCCACAGGCAATGCCTTCTAAGCGAGCGACTTTTCGAGATATTGAAAAGGCGGTTTCGTTGCCGATTTTAAGAACCTCATCGATCAAGTCAATATCGAGAACTTTTGGAATAAAGCCAGCGCCAATACCTTGAATTTTGTGCGGGCCGGGGGTTCCGCCGGAAAGGATTGAGCTGTCTTCAGGTTCGACAGCTATCACTTTAAATTTGGGATTATAATTTTTTAAAACTTTGGCGCACCCTGTTAATGTACCACCGGTGCCAACACCACAAACCAAAATATCGGCATGGCCATCGGTGTCTTTCCAAATTTCTTCGGCTGTTGTATTACTATGAATTTCAGGGTTGGCAGGGTTCTCGAACTGTTGAAGGATAACAGCACCGGGAATTGTGGATGCCAGTTCGTTGGCTTTATCAATGGCGCCGCGCATACCGAGTGCGGCGGGGGTGAGCTCGATTTGAGCCCCCAATAGAAGCAACATTTTGCGCCGTTCAATCGACATGCTTTCAGGCATGGTCAAAATCAAGCGATAACCTTTAGCTGCGCATACAAAGGCTAGCGCGATTCCTGTATTGCCAGATGTGGGCTCCACCAAAGTGGCTCCTTCTTTTATCCGGCCCTCATTTTCTGCAGCTTCAACCATCGCCAAGCCAATTCTGTCTTTGACAGAACTTAGGGGATTATAAAATTCACACTTAGCAAGAATGTTGCCGCCTACGCCGGCGTCTGCGGTGAACCGTGATAATCGAATAAGGGGTGTGGCGCCAATGGTGTCGATGACGCTGTCGTAAATGCGGCCTCTAAATTCAGGGCCTGATGTTTTACTCATGTTATGGTCCTATATGATAAAGTCGAGGTTCTCGCGGCCTTCGCTCGTAATCCCGGCATCGTCTGCCCGTGTGCATAAATCGTCGACGGAGGTTTTGCTTAAGCGCTCTAATGCCACTTCTTGTAATTCGCTCCATAAAGGGTGAACAACTTTCTGTCCAAGCTCAGAGCCTTCCGCATGATCGGTATCTTTTTTGCCGGCCTCCATTGTTCGGACAACTTTAACAATATCAGCAACCGTAATGCGCCGGCGTTCTTTGGCTAGGCGATAGCCGCCTTTAGGGCCGCGGGTGCCAACCAGAATATCGTGGCGAACCAATTGTTGCAGGGCTTGTTCTAAATACCGCTTTGGGATGCCTTGTCGGCGCGTGATTTCTCGACTTTGAACGGGTTCAGCCCCGGCGTGATAGGCGATATCTAAGACTGCTTCGATGGCGAACAAAACTTTTTTAGATAGACGTAGCATTTTTTCGATTAGCTCCCCGTTCCGGTTGACCCAAACCCACCAGCGCCACGTGCTGTCGGTTCCAAATCATCAACTTCGCTCCACAAAGCCATAACAACGGGAGCGATAATCATTTGTGCGATCCGCATGCCGCGTTGAATAATAAACGTTTCGGTTCCGTGATTAATAAGAATAACGCCAACTTCGCCCCGGTAATCGGCATCAATGGTGCCGGGACTGTTTAAGCAGGTAATGCCATTTTTAACGGCCAAACCAGAGCGCGGGCGAATTTGCGCTTCATATCCCGCAGGCAAGGCAATTTGAATTCCGGTTGGAATAATCGCTCGTTCGCCGGGGTGCAGGGGCGTGTCAGTATCAACCGCAGCCAAAATATCAGCCCCAGCACTGTCTTCAGTGGCGTAGCTGGGGAGCGCTAAATCAGATCCATGTACTAATTTTTTAACGGCGACTTTAACTTGCTTCATGAAGCGTCCCCAAAATGAGCCGTGATCCGTTCCGCCAATTTTTCGCCAACCTTAATTTTGCTCATTTTGGGCCAGTTTTCAACGCCGCCCGACGTAATTAAATGAACCTTATTTGCATCTCCATTAAAAGTTCCTGTATGAGGAGAAACATCATTAGCAATGATCCAGTCGCATTCTTTGCGTTTGCGTTTCGAGGTGGCATTGGAAATGACATCATCAGTTTCAGCGGCAAAACCAACGACAAGTTCGGGGCGTTTGATAACCAGCTGAGATAGGGTTGCCAAAATATCTGGGTTATCTGTTAGCTTTAAATTGGGAGGTGCTGCGCCAGCAGCCTTTTTAATTTTCGAGCCAACTTCAGATTTCGCCCGCCAGTCGGATACAGCAGCGGCACAAACGGCAATGTCGGCAGGTAGGGCCGTTTCACAGGCGGATAGCATTTCACGCGCGGATTCAACATGAACAACGCAAACGCCTATTGGATCGGTTTGCTGAGTGGGGCCAGATATGAGCGTTGTTTGGCAACCCAAAGCAGCGAGTGCGCGGGCAATGGCGTGTCCTTGTTTGCCGGATGACCGATTGCCAATAAACCGAACCGGATCAATTGCTTCAAATGTCGGGCCGCTGGTGACTAGGGCGCGTTTGCCTTTGAGTGGTAAGTTGGTCGCAAAAAAAGAGTCTAGCTTGGCAACAATTTCCAAAGGCTCGCTCATGCGCCCCATGCCAAATTCACGGCATGCCATATTCCCTTCTTCTGGCCCAATAACCGTCACGCCGCGGGCGATAAGAAGGGCCAAGTTCGCTTGAGTGGCGGGGTGATTATACATGTAATGGTTCATTGCAGGCGCGATAAATACGGGTTTATCGCTGGCTAAAATAGCTGTGGTTGCCAAATCATCCGCCTGACCATGGGCCATTTTTGCTATAATATTTGCGGTCGCGGGCGCAATTAAAATAAGGTCTGATTCGCGCGAGAGCCTAATATGGCCCATTTCATTTTCATCTGTCAGTGAGAATAAATTCTGATAAACTTTTTCTTCGCTGACGGCTTGTAAAGCTAAGGCGGTAACAAACTCAGCCCCGCCTTGGGTCAATAAACATCGCACGAGTGTACCCCGTTCGCGCAAACGACGAACAAGATCGGGGCACTTATAAGCAGCAATGCCGCCCGAGACGATTAAAAGAACACGTTTACCATCCATCATACGGGGTACCAAATTATTTCACGAAAAGTTTGTGTTGATAACCTAATAAGGTCCCGGCTTCGGTACAAGGTCTTTATTTTTGGAGCTTCGAACAGTGAGAGGGATTTGGGAATTAAATATGGTCTTGGATGTATTAACTCGATGTGGCCGAATAAAAAATGGCCACTGGTGGCCTAGAAAAATTTGATAGCGACAACGATCGAGGTTAAGAATAAAATAATAACCCAAAGCGATTGTAAAACGGGGCGTTGGCGGGCTTCGCCGTGCAGGGCGCGAATGGTATTGGGGTGAAGTTTGATGTGCCCATCAGACATCATTTGCGCGCCTTGTTCCAACCCATCCAGTATGCGCGGAAGCCGCTCAATAGCATCGGTTAGATTGACAACGGTATCACGGATGCGGGCTTGGGGGCCTAAGTTATCGACCATCCAATTTTCAATCAAAGGCCGGGCTAAAAACCACATGTTGGCTTCAGGGCATAATTTACGCGCTGTACCCTCAGCCACCAACATGGTTTTTTGCAGTAATAACAATTGGGGCTGGGCTTCCATTTGGAAGGTTTCTGTTATTTGGAACAATTGGCCTAATAAAAGAGCGATAGATATTTCGTTTTGCGGACGATCCAAAATGGGCTCACCTATTGAACGGCAGGCTTGGGTGAAAATATCTAGAGATTGGTTGGCTGGAATCCACCCGGCTTTGAAATGAATTTCAGCAGCCCGGCGATAATCGCGGTTTAGGAAAGCCAAAAGCATTTCCCCAATTGTTTTTCGGGTCTGTAAATCAAGGCGCCCCATGATACCAAAATCAACGGCGGCAATTTGCCCCTGTGGCGTAACGAACATGTTTCCGGGGTGAACGTCGGCATGAAAAAAGCCGTCCCTGAAGACTTGGCGAAAGGAAGCGGCGGAGGCTTTTTCTAAAATGACCAAGGGGTCATGTCCGGCGGCAATGACAGCATCTCGGTCATCCAAACCACAACCCGATACCCAGTCTGTGGTTAGAACACGCCCTGCGGTTAAGGACCATTCCACATTTGGAACGATAAAATCGGGGTCGTTTTCAAAATTTTCAGCCAATTCAGCACAGGCCGCAGCTTCGAAACGTAAGTCCATTTCAAGCTCAACCGTCTCGGCAATGGTTTCAACCATTTCAACAGGTTTTAAGCGGCGCAAGTCCGGTCGTGCGCGCTCAACTAAGTGGGCAGCCCAACGGAATAGGCTCATATCGCGCTGGAAGGCCTCTTCAATACCGGGACGTAAAACCTTGACGGCAACATCGTGGCCATCGTGAGTGATTGCACGGTGGACTTGGGCAATCGATGCGGCGGCCAAAGCCTCGTCATTGAACTCAGCAAACAAACTATCAATCGTCGCACCCAATTCCCGTTCTATGGTGCGCCTCGCTTCGGTTCCTGAAAAGGGGGGCAAGCGATCTTGTAAGTCCGATAAGTCTTGCGCTAATTCTTCGCCTAATAAATCAGAGCGGGTCGATAACGTTTGTCCAAATTTGATAAAACTAGGCCCGGCCTCATTTAAAGCGAGAGCTAAGCGCTGTCCGGGGCGGCCTTCGACATTCCGTTTTGATATCAGTTTTGCCAATGTCACATACCCGGGGGCAACTTTTAGATATTCAAGGGCAAACAACGCATCGTGACGGGCGAGAATGCGGGCAATGGAAATAAAGCGGCCAATATGTGTAAATGCTTCGAACATATTAAAGGTCACACACGCCAAGCAGAGTGTATTGCAGCAATGCCACCCGATAGATTGCGGAAGGTAACTTGCGATAGACCCGCATCCGAAATCATTTGTTGAAAGCGCTGTTGATCGGGAAATTTGCGGATGCTTTCAGCCAAGTACTGGTATGATTCTCTGTCATTGGCAATTTGCCCACCGAGCCACGGCAAGACTTTGAATGAATAAATATCGTAGGGCTTTTCTAATAAGGGTAATGCGACACGAGAAAACTCTAAACACATAAAGCGCCCGCCCGGCTTCAAAACCCGCCGAGCTTCGGATAAAGCCTTGTCAATATGGGTAACGTTTCGGATACAAAACGCTATTGTATAAGCATCGATGCTGGAATCTTCTATTGGTAAATGTTCGGCGTCGCCATTGACCCATTGAAGACCTTTTAAATGGCCCTGATTAATTGCCCGGTTACGGCCGTGGGTCAGCATTTCAGCATTTATATCGCAAACAGTTACTTTCTCGCCGCCTTTATCTAGGAACTTAAAGGCAATATCACCCGTTCCACCACCGACATCTAATAAAGCCATTTTGCTATGGGGGCGTAGCCCGTCGATCAGGGTATTTTTCCATAATCGATGGACGCCTAAGCTCATCATGTCATTCATCAGGTCGTAATTCGAAGCAACGCTATTAAAGACGCCTTTTACTAAGGACGCTTTTTCGCTATCCAAGACATCTTGGAAGCCGAAATGGGTTGTTTCGGGATCGTTGGTGTTTTCTACTGTCATAGTCGGACAATAACCCAAGCTTTCCCGGTAAGCTAGTGGTATCAATTTAGAACTTGGAAAGCCAAATTAAATGCCTGAATTGCCAGAAGTTGAAACGGTTCGTCGCGGATTAGCCCCGGCCTTAGAAGGGCACACTTTGTCGCGAGTTCAAATGCATCGACCCAATTTACGGTTCCCTTTCCCGGATGGTTTTGGCCAACGGTTGACTGGAAAAACGGTGAAGTCCGTTGGCCGCCGAGCAAAATTTTTACTGATAACTTTGGATGACGGAACGGTTTTAATTTCGCACCTAGGGATGTCGGGCAGTTTTCGCATTTATGAAGCCGACCCACCCGCATTAGATAAGCATGACCATGTTGTGTTTCAGGTATCTAACGGGTTCGAAATCCGCTATAATGACCCACGGCGGTTTGGCTTTATGAACCTAACAACAGAAGCTGAAGTGCCGGATCACCCGATGCTTTTAAAAATTGGACCGGAACCGGTTAATCCGGGGTTAACCGGGTCAGAACTGGCTGAGCGCTTGAAAAATAAAGCGGCCCCCATAAAAGCTGCCTTGTTAGATCAAAGCGTAATCGCTGGAATTGGAAATATTTATGCCTGCGAAGCTTTGTTTATGGCAGGGATTTCGGCGAAACGGAAAGCCAGCAGCGTTCAAGGCGGGCGCGCTGATAAATTGGCGGCGGCAATTCAAGAGGTTTTGTTGAAGGCGATAGAGGCCGGGGGGTCATCGCTAAAAGATCACCGGCAAACGTCGGGCGAGTTGGGATATTTTCAGCACAGCTTTCAAGTTTACGGACGCGCTGGGGAGGCTTGCTCTGTTTGTGGGCCGGACGTTCCGATCAGCAAAATGACGCAATCGGGTCGATCAACATTCTTTTGTTCTCGCTGCCAAAGATAGTGGTATAAGAAAATAATGAAAATTTTAAACACTCTTTTGTGCACTTTATTTTTAATCAACGCTTTGACCATTGGTTTGATGGGGCATCCGGCTTCTGCGCAATCTCAAGCACCTGATTTTATAAGTGTGATAGAAGGTTTGCCTTTAATGCCAGGCCTTAGCGAAGATGCTGATGGCGCAATGAGCTTTGATACAGCAAACGGCCGCATTGCAGAAACCATTGCGTCCGGTCAAGTTGAGCCCAAAAATGTCCTTGGATATTACAAGCGTGCTTTGCCTCAGTTGGGGTGGGAACGCGTTACCGCAACGCGTTATCGGCGGGAAGATGAAGTTTTGATTATTGATATTACGAAGGACGATGGCAGGGTGGTTCCCGTGATGGTTCATTTCAGGCTATCCCCAACAAAGGCAAAATAACCACGATTGTTGCTACACGACACTTGACGTCTCTGAAAACGCCCTTTATAAGCCAGCCCATAAACAGAATAATAAAGGTTTCAAAACCATGGCCAATCATTCATCGGCTAAGAAAAGAATTCGTCAAACAGAACGTCGCACGGAAGTTAACCGTCAACGTATTGGTACAATCCGCACCGGTCTTCGCAAAGTAGAAGAAGCAATTGCTGGTGGTGATAAAACGGTTGCAGATGCGGCATTTCGTGCAGCTCAACCGTTATTAATGAGCGGTGTGTCAAAGGGTGTTATGCCTGCCAACACTGTGTCGCGTAAACTGTCTCGATTGTCGAAGCGCATTAAAGGTTTGTCTGCTTAAGTTCTTAAAGCTTAATAGGCCGCTTGTATTGAGCCGTGTGGTTTAGCCGCACGGCTTTTTTGCGCTCAAATTTAAGGTAGTATTTCAAGGCGGGGGACTCGGATCAGGGGTCAATGTCAAGAAAATTATTTTGTATATTCGTGTTTAAACACTGTTGTCAGAACATGAATCAATCCGTAGTGTTCAGGGGATCATAAGGCATAGCTATAAATCGCTGCGAGGTACAAAAACGTAATTTATTTGCATATTGTTGATGAAGTGAGAACTGATAGTTAGATTTATTGAGTTAAGCAATTAAGTTAAGCTGTTTAATAAAAGAGTTCTGGAGTGCTTAGGGTAAAAGATGATCCAAAGCCTTAATTAAATTAAAGGCGGTCATCAAAGGGGCAGGGTTTCTATTGAGGCGATGGGAGCATTTGTGGACAAAGACTTTTCACTAGGTGCTACTCGGAACACGATAAATTTTGTCTTGGTTGGATAAATTAAAGATATACCCGACTGAAGTCGGGGGTAAATGGAGTGCTGTTGTGGGTTGTCAGGGAATTTGTTGGGGCGAAGAAATGCATCATATCATAGCACATAAAATAAAAACGGTTCGGGCTCTATGACAATATCGATAGACGCGACCGTAAACGGCGCACAAACTAATGGAACGAATATGGACGAATTGAAGTCTGAGTGGCAACGGGTTGCTGCGCAGTTGCAAGAAACGATTGGTGAAGCGGCGTTCCAAAGCTGGATTAAACCTATTTCTGTACGTGGTTTACGCGGTGGAATGGTCCGCGTTTCAGTACCAACACGGTTTATGCGCGATTGGGTTGTCGCCCATTATAGCGATCGCATTACAGAATTGTGGAAGAATGAAAACGATACCGTTCAAAGCGTCGATATTAGTATTTTCACGGACCGGGCTCAAAAGGCAGCAAAAGCTCCAGAAGCTTCAGCGCCAGTCGCTCAAAAGACCTCAAATATCATAACGCCATCAGGATCCGCTTCACAATCTGCAGAAATCAGCGCAAGCTTGGATCGAAGATTTACGTTTGATAAATTTGTTGTCGGTAAGCCAAACGAATTTGCCTATGCAGCTGCTCGTCGGGTTGCGGAAACGACCACTTCAAACCCCTTCAACCCGTTATTTTTATATGGCGGTGTTGGCCTTGGTAAAACACATTTGATGCATTCGATTGCTTGGCATATTCGCGAGCAAACACCGCACCGTAACGTCATTTATTTATCTGCTGAAAAATTCATGTACCGTTTCATCCGGGCATTGCGCGAACAAACAACTGTTGATTTTAAAGAGCAATTTCGTTCGGTTGATGTGTTGATGATCGATGATGTTCAATTTATTGCTGGCAAAGATTCAACCCAAGAAGAATTCTTCCATACGTTCAATGCGCTTGTCGATGAAGGCCGTCAAATTGTGCTTTCTGCGGATAAATCGCCGTCTGATATTGAGGGCATGGAAGAGCGTTTGGTGTCGCGCCTGAATTGTGGTTTGGTCGCGGACATCCATGCTACAACATACGAGCTCCGGCTTGGTATTCTGCAATCTAAAGCTCTGCACGTTTCGGCTGAAATACCACCAAAAGTTTTGGAATTTTTAGCCCATAAAATTACGGCTAATGTACGTGAACTTGAAGGGGCGCTTAATCGTGTTGTGGCGCATTCTCAATTGGTTGGACGCGATATCACATTAGAGGCCACGCAAGAAGTGCTACATGATCTATTGCGGGCAAATGATCGCAGGGTAACGATTGAAGAGATCCAAAAGCAGGTCGCATCGCATTTCAATATACGAATGGCAGACATGCATTCTGCACGCCGTGCCAGATCGGTCGCTAGACCGCGCCAAGTCGCTATGTATTTGGCTAAGCAATTGACCTCGCGCTCCTTGCCTGAAATCGGCCGGAAGTTCGGTGGGCGTGATCATACAACCGTTATGCACGCGGTTCGCAAAGTCGATGAGCTTCGTGAACACGACCCAAGTTTCGCTGAAGATGTTGAGCTTTTGAAGCGTATGCTTGAGGGTTAATCTCTCTTAATTTCGAAGAAAACATCTCGTATCAGAAGCTTGAATAATAAAAATGTAAATTCATTGCGTTTTTATGATCGAAAAAGCTTACTGTTCCGGGGGCTTCTGGTATAATGGCTTGCCCATATGGGGGGGTTAATTCCGGCTTTGGGTTCTGTTAAGAAGCCGGAATTCAATATTTCGGTAAATTGTATGCTAAGGGCTTGAAAATAAACCATGAAAATTACTATTGAACGGTCTGAATTGATTAAATCTTTGGGCCATGTGCAAAGCGTTGTTGAGCGCCGCAACACAATCCCGATTCTCTCAAATGTTAAAATTGAAGCAGCGGAAGGACGCTTAACCCTAAATGCAACGGATATGGACTTGGATATGGTCGATTCTGTTGGTGCCAATGTGGAAATACCAGGAGCAATTACGGTATCTGCGCACACGCTGTATGATATTGTTCGCAAGCTCCCTGAAGGCAGTCAGGTCGAGCTAAATGCGTCCAGTGATGGTCAAATGCAATTGAGCGCCGGGCGTTCACGATTTACATTATCGTGCCTGCCAACCGATGAGTTTCCGGTTCTTTCCGGGGGCGAATTACCTCATAATTTTAATGTGACCGCAGCTGAGCTTCGTTCATTGATTGATCGCACAAAATTCGCAATTTCAACGGAAGAAACCCGTTATTATTTGAACGGCATCTATTTGCATAAAGCGGATCGTGATGGCGTCGACGTCTTGCGCGCCGTTGCGACGGATGGGCACCGTTTGGCTAGTGTTGAAGCGCCATTACCTGCGGGATCAGAAAATATGCCGGGTGTTATTGTCCCGCGTAAAACGGTGACAGAATTGCGCAAATTGATTGACGAATCGGGTGATGAAGTCGCGATTTCTATGTCAGAAAACAAAATTCGCTTTTCCTTCGATAACGCAGTTTTGACGTCCAAATTGATTGATGGCACTTTTCCTGATTATCAGCGTGTGATCCCATCGGGTAACGACAAAGATATGGAAGTGAATTGCAAGTTGTTCTCTGATGCGGTTGATCGGGTATCGGCCATCTCGTCTGAAAAGTCCCGGGCGATTAAACTGGTATTGACCAGTGGATTGTTGGCGCTTTCAGCGTCGAGCCCAGAACACGGCAGCGCGGAAGAAGAAATTGAAGTCACTTACGAAGGTGATTCAGTGGAAATCGGCTTTAATTCAGCTTATTTGCTCGATATCACACGGCAAATCGAAGGTGATACTGCTCTCGTTTCGTTGGCCGATGGCAATTCGCCAACTATTTTGCGCGAAATGGATGATGCCAGCGCTCTTTATGTCATCATGCCCATGCGCGTTTAAGCGGAGGGGATAAGCTGCACCAGAACCCCACTTTGGCAACAGTCGATAAAAATGGCGAACGGGTGGTGCCGCGTGGTGCGGTTGAAATTCGCCGGTATGCGATTAATCGCCTGACGCTAACCCATTTTAGATCTTATCCCAGTTTGCGGATTGAGGCGGATGGGCGTCCCATTGTTTTGACGGGGGCCAATGGCGCTGGAAAAACAAATATTCTAGAAGCCATTTCATTGTTGGTTCCGGGTCGGGGTTTGCGGCGCGCAAAATTATCAGAAATGGCTAACAATCAAGGCCCCGGCGATTGGGGCATTGCGGCCAAAATAACCACACCAAATGGCCCCGTTGATTTGGGCACCGGCTTTATTGCCGATAGCTCGGGAAAACGGGAAAAGCGTTTGGTCCGTGTTGATGGTGAAAACGTATCAAGTCAATCCGCGCTTTCTGCTTACATGGGCGCGCATTGGATAACACCGCAAATGGACCGGCTATTTGCGGATGGAGTTTCGGCGCGCAGGCGGTTTTTGGATCGTTTGGTTTTTGCTTGGGACCCAGCCCATGCCGGCCGGGTTCAATCTTTTGAGCAATCGATGCGGGAACGGCTTAAAATTTTAAAAGATCATAACCAACCTGATTTGGGCTGGTTGAAAACACTTGAAGAAGGCATGGCCGAACGGGCGATGGCCGTCGCAGCAGCAAGACGAGAGTTGATTTCAAGGTTGGCCCCCTCAGCCGCAGACGGTTTAGGGCCTTTTCCGGGCGCATTGCTTTCATTGCACGGCGAAATTGATGACTGGTTAGATAATGGCCCGGCACTTGAGGCTGAAGATCGGTATCGGACTAAGTTGGCCGCAGACAGAGGGCACGATAAAGTAGCAGGGCGAACGCATTCAGGCCCCCACCGCACGGACTTGGTTGTGCGCCATGCTGTGAAGGGTCAAGCAGCAGCTTTGTGTTCAACGGGCGAACAAAAAGCGCTGTTAATTGCGATCGTTCTTGCCAACGCAACATTACGGGGCCGCGAAGAAGGCGGCATTCCTGTTTTATTATTAGATGAAGTAACGGCCCATTTGGATGAACACCGGCGCGACGCGTTGTTTAATCATTTGATCGGGCTGGGCGCACAAGTTTGGTTGACCGGAACTGACGATAGTTTGTTCGGCACTCTTAAAGACCAAGCACAAATATTTGAGATATGTAACGGTGGCCTGAAACCAAACGCCAATTAACTTTTTTGACGCACGATTACAGAGACGGAAAAAACAATGACGAATGAGCCAACCGAACTTAACCCTGAACAAAAAACTGAAGCACCAGTTTTAGAAATCAGTACCGAATATAACTCTGACTCTATTAAAGTTCTGAGGGGCCTAGATGCCGTTCGTAAACGCCCGGGCATGTACATCGGAGATACCGACGATGGCTCAGGGTTGCATCACATGGTGTATGAGGTTGTTGATAACGCAATTGATGAAGCGTTAGCCGGCCATTGTGATATTGTCAAAGTTATACTAAACGGCGACGGGTCCGTATCGGTCAGCGATAATGGCCGAGGAATACCTGTTGATATTCATAAGGAAGAAGGCGTTTCAGCAGCTGAAGTTATTATGACGCAACTTCACGCAGGTGGTAAATTCGACCAGAACTCATATAAGGTGTCTGGCGGATTGCACGGCGTTGGTGTTTCGGTTGTGAACGCTTTATCGGATTGGTTAGAGCTTAAAATTTGGCGTGATGGCAAAGAACATTTAATCCGTTTTATTAATGGTGATGCAGAAGCACCTCTGCGGATTACAGGCGATGCGCCTTTGCAAGAAGATGGCTCTGTATTAACAGGTACCGAACTTAAATTTCATGCGTCGGCAGAAACGTTCACGAATACGGAATATGTTTTAGGCACACTGGAGCATCGATTACGCGAATTGGCCTTTTTAAACTCTGGTGTTCATTTGCAATTGATTGATGACCGCGGTGTTGAACAAGTCGTCATTGATTTGCATTACGACGGTGGACTGGAAGCCTTTGTTAAATATTTAGACCGCTCGAAACAAAGATTGCATGATAACGTTATTGCCATCATTGGTGAAAAAGATGGCATTACGGTTGAATGCGCTATGCAATGGAACGACAGCTATCATGAATCGACGCTCTGCTTTACAAACAACATTCCCCAGCGCGATGGTGGCACGCACTTGGCGGGGTTTCGGGGCGCGCTAACCAGAACCATTAACAACTACGCGGTCAATTCTGGAGCCGCTAAAAAAGCAAAAGTCAGTATCACTGGTGACGATGCCCGCGAAGGTATGACGTGTGTGTTATCAGTTAAAGTTCCTGATCCTAAATTCTCGTCACAAACAAAAGATAAATTGGTTTCGTCTGAAGTGCGGCCCGTTGTTGAATCATTAATTAGCTCGACATTGGATCAATGGTTTGAAGAGCATCCGGGTGACGCCAAGCGCGTGGTAGATAAAATTGTTGAGGCAGCAGCAGCCCGTGAAGCCGCTAAAAAAGCACGTGAATTGACGCGGCGTAAAGGGGCTTTAGATATTAGCTCGTTGCCAGGAAAATTGGCCGATTGCCAAGAACGCGATCCGGCGCTTTCTGAACTATTCATCGTGGAGGGTGACTCAGCTGGTGGCTCTGCTAAGCAAGGGCGCCACAGAAAGAACCAGGCAATTTTGCCTTTGCGTGGTAAAATCTTAAACGTTGAGCGTGCTCGATTTGATAAGATGTTGAGCTCAACCGAGATCGGTACGTTGATCACGGCGCTGGGAACTGGAATTGGTCGCGATGATTTTAACGCTGACAAATGCCGCTACCATAAAATCATCATCATGACCGATGCAGATGTTGATGGAAGTCACATCCGAACTTTGTTGTTGACGTTCTTCTATCGGCAAATGCCACAATTGATTGAAAACGGATTTTTGTATATTGCTCAGCCACCGTTGTATCGTGCAAAACGCGGAAACTCTGAAGTCTATTTGAAAGACGACCGGGCCCTAGAAAATCATCTGTTCGATTCAGCCATCGGCGATGGGGCTGTGTTCACTACCCATGATGGCGCACAAATGGCCGGACAAGATTTGCGCGCGACGATTGACGAATGTCGTGAGGTAAGAGAACTATTAGTCCATTTAGCTCAGCTCGTTCCTGTCCATATTTTGGAACAAGCGGCAATTTCTAGCGCACTCGACCCAGAACTTTTATCCGACGCTAAACGCGCAACAGAAGCGGCTGAATATATTGCGAAACGATTGGATGGTTTATCTGTAGAGACAGAACGCGGTTGGGAAGGTGTTTACAGCGACGAAGGAAACTTAGAGTTTAAACGGACATTGCGCGGTGTTACGGAACGCCATGCCATTGATGGAGCTCTTATTCGCTCGTCTGATGCGCGACGCTTGAATGAAAAAGCTGGGCGCTTGCAGGAATTGTTCGCAACAGCTGGAACGGTGGTCGCCAAAGAAAAAGAACATACTATTAATGGCCCCGTATCGATGATTGATAAGATCCTTGAAATCGGCCGCAAAGGGTTGAGTTTCCAGCGCTATAAGGGACTGGGTGAAATGAACCCAGAACAGCTTTGGGAAACAACGTTAGACCCGAACGTTCGGTCGTTGCTGCAAGTGCGCGTTAATCATGCAGATGACGCCGAAGACGTATTCTCGACCCTAATGGGCGACGTTGTCGAACCCCGCCGCGAGTTCATTCAAAACAACGCTTTGAAAGTTGCGAACTTAGACGTTTAATCTGTTTGTCGGGTGACACATAAAAGCTTAAGCAGTAAAAGTTCTACTTGCGAAGGCTGTTATAAGTGGGTCATTACCCTGGCTACTTTTTTTAGACAAGCCATCTTCGCTGTCTGTCTCCGACCAGAGGCGGCTAATTTTGCTTCTAGTGATAAACTGGTGACAAAAAATTTGGGCCAGTGACAAAGTTTTTGTGTTTAAATTTTTAAAACTATACCTCCGTATTTATCTACGCACTCTCCCACTCTCTAATTTGATAAAAATACTGACACGTTTCCGGCCCTTGCCAAGGCTTTAGGCAGGGTGCAATCTTGGGATTGCCGCATCGCTGTAGGCCTCCTTTCCCCTACAACCGATGCACTGTATCAGCAGTATTACATATAGACATTCCTGTTGATTTCTGAATTTTCTTGCGGGTTCTGAACCTGCAATAAGCTGATTAAGAGCAAGGAGAACTAACCATTAAATATACCACTTAGCTAGGTCTCCCCCCATTTATTGTTTGAGGGCTTCAATGTCAATGATCAATGTTACTTCATTACCGATCGCAGGTGCGCCATAGTTTGACCCGAAATCTGAACGCTTGATCTTGCCCCGCGCCGACCATGCTGCTGTTGGAGCTTTACTAAAAGGGTTTGCTCCAATGTTAATCAGAGTAGTGTCAAGAGTGATCGCCCTTGTGACACCCATCATTGTAAGGTTACCAGTCATTTTGGCTTTTTTTTCTCCCGTTTTTACGAGCTTCGTTGAAACGAATGTAATATCAGCAAATTCTTCAACATTAAAAAAGTCTGGTGATTTCAAGTGCGCGTCACGCTTCGCCATGTTGGTATTAATGGAGCTAGCCTTGATCGTGATGGAGACCTGGCTGTTGATCGGTTCTGCATCATCATATTTAATCGTTCCAGAAAGCGTATCAAAGCGACCGTGCATGGTAGAGAAGCCCAAGTGACTAATCTGGAACCCCGCATAGTAGTGAACCCCAGCAGTATCAATAACATATGTACTGTTTGCTGAAGCGAGAGATGTGAAGCCGAATAACATCGCAATGGAAAGCAAAGTGGCTGATACAAGAGAAGTCTTTTTCATTATTTTATCCTTTTAGGAGATTTAATAGCCGCTAGCTGCGACTGGAAGAAAAGCCCAAGACATCGCGACCGAGGCTATGGCGAGGATGGTGTTGATTGCACCGATGATAATGGGTCTCATAAATCTAGATTTTTGAACGGAAATGGGGACAAAGCGATGAGCTAGGTCTCCTGTGAAGAAGGCCAATAGCAGCAAAGCAAGTGGCCACATATTTGACTTCGTAAAATAGTGAATTTGTGCAAGCAATGCCGGTAAAATAATCAGTGGAACAAATCTTGTGACTGGTCCAGGTTGAACGGTGAGCCCTACCCAATTGCTCAGGATTATCGCACCTAAACTCGCAGCAAGAGCACCTGAATTTTGTGCTATGGAAGCTGAAGCACCCATAAAAGCATTTAGGGCAATCGCAATCGAAACTATGGCTAGAACAACAAGATCATCATTTTTATTGGTATCGACTACATTTCTATGACGTACAGATAAGACTTTGTAAGCGGCCATCCCGCAACCCGCTAAGATCAACAAAGCACCGAAATGATCCATTGAAACTGGTGCAAAAATTTTCTTCCAACCGATCCATGAAAAGCTAAGTATAATCCCAAAAAGACTGGTGAGTAAAAGAAAGCGACCAGAGCGTAGGAATATTTGCGCCACCAGACCCAAGCTCCCTGAAATGATTGCAATATAAACAATTTTTTGACCAGACGCGACAGGCACCAGCACAGGCAGGCCAAAAGTGACATACGATGCAACCAGAAAACCTACCAAGACACTCAAGCCTAAGAACTGATGCGCTCCCATTGGAAGACAACGGATCAATCCCATAACAACAAGCGCGCTGAACAAAGGAATAAGACTGCTTTGAACGCCGGGGTTCATGAGTAAATCTGACATGTTCTTGCTCCAACTGAAGGGTGAAATTTTGCTCCGGTTAAGAACAGTTTTTAATGGGATTATTAACACTAATCATCTACTAAACTGACTCTCTGTGATGTGGTTGCATAAAATCGAGCACTGGACCTGCAGGCGTAATTAAAGTGGGGTTAATTGTTTTGTGGCTTCCATAATAGTGAGCCTTACAGTGTTCCACATGTACCGTTTGCGCTACACCGGGCACTTGATATAAGTCCTTCAGGTAACCCCACAGGTTTGGGTAATCTACAATGCGCCGCAGATTACATTTAAAATGCCCCACATAAACTGCATCAAAGCGTACCAAGGTGGTGAAAAGACGCCAGTCTGCTTCTGTTATAGTGTCGCCGGTTAGATAGCGTTGCCTAACTAACCTAGCTTCAAGCTTATCAAGCCCGTTGAAAACATCTTCTACGGCGTCGTTATAGGCTGCATGAGACGTGGCAAACCCAGCTCGGTAAACCCCATTATTAATGTTAGGGTAGATGAACTCATTCAGCTCGTCGATTTCGGCAAGGAGTTCAGGTGGAGAGAAGTCTCCAGGGATAGCGCCCACTCCATCAAAGGCTGAATTAAACATACGGATGATTTCAGGTGACTCATTACTAACAATTGTATGTGTCTGCTTATCCCATATAACCGGAACCGTCACCCGGCCTGTGTAATCAGGCATAGCCGCTGTATAGACTTGATGCATCCTAGTGGCTTGGTTTATAGGATCTCCGATCACCCCATCCCCTGGCTCAAAGGTCCAGCCCTCATCACCCATAAAGGCATTCACCACAGACACAGAAATTATTGTGTCCAATCCTTTCAATTTCCGGTAGATTATGGTGCGGTGGGCCCAAGGACAAGCCAGAGATACATACAAGTGATAGCGGTTGGGTTCCGCTTTAAAGCCACCCGTGCCAGAGGGGCCTGCACTACCATCTGCCGTTATCCAGTTACGAAAGCTGGGGGCTTTGCGTTCAAAACGTCCACCCGTGGTTTTGGTGTCGTACCAATCAGTACGCCATTCGCCATTAACAAGTAATCCCATAATTAAGTCCTAAAATCTATCGTTTCGAAAATCATCACAAGCCTGAAGTACCTCAGCTTTAGTGTTCACTAAGAATGGCCCACCTCGGGCAACACTTTCGTTAATTGGTGTGGTGGCAACTAATATCAGCCGCGCCCCATGGGGGCTGATAAACTAACATGGTCTTCATCCTCCATTACACCTAAGCGCTTGGTGGATAAAAGACTGACTTTATCACCCAACAGCACATGGCCTTCAATAACGTAGATAAACGCCGTGTCACCTTGTTTAATCTGTTGTTTTAACGCACTCCCAGGCGCCAAAATGATGTCCATAAAGTCGGAGTTGATGTCATAACGTTGCACTGGGCCAACACTACCTTTATCGGTGGCGCCAGCAACAACCCTCACTTGACTGCCATCTTCTCGTTGCTCTATTATCCTAACTTGAGCCATAAACTCCTGATATTTTGGCTCACACATTTTGTCCTTACTGGGCAAGTTCACCCAAAACTGAAATCCCGCAAGCAGGTACCTGTCCTGTTCTGGCATTTCTTAATGTACAATGCCTTTACCTGCCGTCATCCACTGCACGCCATGTGCCTTAATAACACCTTCATTGCCCATACTGTTTTTAAGGCTCATACTTTCGGCTAGCATTTAAGTGACAGTTTCAAAGCCCCCTATGGGGGAGGTCTAGAAAACTACCAATATAGCCCAACGGTTTATCACTGCCAAAGACATACAATAGGAGAAAAGGGTCGATCATATTTAACTTTGGGGTGCCATTAATACGTGTCATTCTGACTCCATCCCCATCTGAGGCTGTCATGCCTAGAGTGCTAAGTTATAGTTCTCTTTCTAGCTCAAATTTATTTATATTTGGGCAGATTTTACACGATTATCTAAGGCATAGGCACCCGGTCCATGGGCAACAGATGGATTGAGGCTCACCCGCAATAGTAACGTTTTTCATTTTTGTTTGGTTACTAAAATCAGCATCAATACGTCCTGCCCGTTATTCTGAATCTGCAAACATTGCTTCTTTTTCTGCTTCAGTTTTAGATTTATATTCCTCACGCGTTAATGCGTGCCAACCATTACAATCCCCAGTTGGAGATCTGCCACATTGACATGTTCCGTTTTCATTTCTTACATTTGTCATAATTTATTCCTATTTTTTTAAAATTAATATATCAAGGGATAGTTACTTGTTACTAACAGGAGGAATATACAGTTTGACTAAATATGGAAAAACATAAAAAATGCGAAAACATTGTTCGTAAAAAGAGAACTATATCTATGGGTCAGCTAGAAGATATGCATGTGTTTGTCAGAATTGTTGAAGCGGGTAGTATCACGCAAGCCGCAGATCAATTGAACTTGGCAAAATCCGCCGTTAGTAAACGTCTAGGGGACTTGGAAAGCAGATTGGGTTCTAAGCTAATCAATCGAACTACTCGTACATCTAGCATTACCGAAGCTGGTGACCAGTATTACCAACGTGTAAAAATTTTGTTGGCTGATGTAGAGACTTTGAACGGTGAGATGGCCTATAAAACTGAGGTGCTAGCTGGATCCTTGAAGATGTCAGTGCCATTGTCTTTTGGCATTAGTCACCTAACGTCAGTCATCGACCTTTTTATGTGCCTGCATCCAGAATTAAGCATTAATATAGATTTTTCTGATCGCAAAGTAGACATTATAGAAGGTGGCTACGACCTAGCATTTCGTATTGGTTCGCTGTCAAACTCCAGTCTACAGGCTCGCAAAATCACACCGATTAGGCATGCCATCTGTGCCAGTCCAGATTATCTTGAGCGTCAAGGTACGCCCTCTGCCCCACAAGAGTTAACAGCACATAAAATACTCAAGTATGGGCATTGGCCGTTAGCCGGCATGTCTCTATTAGATCACACAGGACAGCAGCACTTAGTTAATGTTGAAGCTTATCTTACTGCCAATAATGGTGATGCTCTGAAGAAATTAGCCCTATCTGGCCACGGCATTACTATTCTGCCAACATTTATCGTTTGGGAAGCTTTGGAAAAGAAGGACTTGGTATTGATACTCGAGAACTTCTCGCTACCTCCTATGAGTGCCTACGTAATCTACCCACCAACTCGCTATCTTCCGCACAAGGTTAGGAGCCTGATTGATTTTCTGATTGAGCGCTTTGGTGACGAGCCTTATTGGGATAAATCTACGGAGGTTTTCAAAAATTAAGTGTATAGTTTTAAATCTAGGAACATAGTCAGCTAATGAGGTTTGCCCTGTCACGTTATCATTAATAAAACCTGCTAAGTGGGTGATGATTTAGCTTTGAGACATTGCACCTGAATCTACTCGAATGTAGGGCAGGGTATGAACAGAAATTCAAACGCCGTGTGTTAGCCCTGTTGTTAGCCCAACATCATATTAAATAAAAAAGGACCTAGAGATTTCTCCCGGTTATTTACTTTGGCTTCCATATGGAAAAAACTACAACAACTAAAAAAAAGTATTAACTTATCATATGGCCTCCTTTTTTGAAAATTGTAATCCATGTCGTTCTACAGCACTTGAACAACTTGCACTTATTACGCCAAAACTTGGCAGACGTTATGCTAATGAACGTAATTTTGATCGTGGCGCGGGTCATCATGAAGGCGTAACTATGCTCTCACCCTGGATACGTCATCGCCTTTTACTGGAAGAGGAATTAGCGTCTGCGGCTCTTCGTGCGCATAGCTTTCAAGATGCTGAAAAATTTATACAGGAAATTTTTTGGAGAACCTATTGGAAAGGTTGGTTAGAGTTGCACCCCAAAGTCTGGGCTGATTATAAGGTAACACGAGATCACGACCTTTATACATGGGAAAAAGATGAGGGGTTGCGTCGAGCGCTTGCTGGGGTGACTGGAATTAAGTGTTTTGACCATTGGTTGATGGAGCTTCGTCAAACTCATTATCTGCATAATCATGCACGGATGTGGTTTGCAAGTATTTGGGTATTTACACTTGGTTTGCCTTGGACGATTGGTGCTGATTTGTTTATGCAATTACTTCTTGACGGTGATCCAGCGTCAAACACTCTTTCTTGGCGTTGGGTTTCAGGGTTACAGACGCAAGGCAAAACTTATCTAGCTCGAGCGGATAATATTGAAAAATATACTGAAGGTAGGTTTAAACCTGATAACCAACTGGCCCTTGAAGCTAAGCCATTAGAGGAAATTGGGTTGCCTAACCTGAAAACTCTAGAAATACCGATGCTACCTGAGGGGGGAAAGCCATCAATATTATTATTGCATGATGATGATCTTAGCCCAGAGAGCGCACCACTACCCCATCAGGATATAGTAGGAATAGCTCTTATGAACGGTTCTGAAAGGCGCTCACCAAGTGGCGTAGCACGGAATGTTTACGAATTTGTTGAGGCAGGTCTCGAGGATGCAGTCCAACGCCTAGGTAACAGGTGCGTCTTACCCTCGTGTAAGGCAGAGGTAAAATCAGTTCTCCAATTGGCTCACCAGACAGGAGCACGTCGTATAATAAGCATACACGCTCCAGTTGGTCCAGTCCGGGATGCTATCGATGACTTTGTAATTCAGCTTGGTATGACTGAAAATTCAAATGGATTAGTCGTGGAGATAGGCATTCGAGACTGGGATGCATTTTGCTGGCCATATGCTAAGAAAGGATTTTTTAATTTTAGAAAAAATATTCCAGTACTCTTATCTAATCTCGTTGTTCTCTAGACAAAAGTATTTGTTCATTTGAATATTTAAGTTTTAACTCAGCCATTTCTCGAAACATAAGAAATTACGACGTGGGTAGTAGGTAAGTTCTTATAATTGTGATTTCCGTCTTTAAGTAATATTTTTTAATTATAATTATTAAAACCGCCTATTTTCTGATTTTTGTGATGCTTTTAAGAATTAGGTTGGCAAAAATCACAAAAATATGCTGACCGTCCAGAAATATCAATTTTGGATATTACTCCTTGGCATCTTGGACACTTCTTTTTTTTATAAATATTTAAGCTGCTTGTATTTACGCTGCCTACCTTTTTAAAATTGGTTATAATTTTGTTGTGTTTAACTCCCACTTCCAAAAGTGCCTGAGCATCGTTCCAGAGATTTTCCAGTTGGCTTCTATCTAGTTCTTGACCGCGCTTATTAGGATGAACACATTGACGCCAAAGTACCTCGGTTCTGTAGATATTTCCTATACCAGCTATAACAGATTGATCCATTAAAAGCGTACCAATTTTTGCCCTACTTCTGCTAACCCGTTCAAAAAACTTAATTGGATCAGCATCTTTGCGGAGTAAATCTGGCCCAATTCTTCCAATAAGTTTGCTTTTCGCTTGTTCGTTTAAAATTTCACAAATTGTTGGACCGCTTATGTCAATAAAGTGGGTTTTTCCAACCAGACGCACCCGAACTTCGCCTTTTGCCTCCTCAACGGGCAACTTTCTTTGCTTTATTCGTCCGAATAGACCTAAATGAATATGAAGCGATTGATTATTTGTAAAATCATAGAGCAAGTGTTTACCAAAAGCCTCTACAGCTACACATTGTTGTTTATTTATAGATTTGGCACCAATGTTAAAACGTCCTTGAGGGGAGGAAACAGCAACGTTAAATCCCACAAATAACTTTCTATGATCACGTGCGGCGCGATGAATTGTGTGGCCTTCAGGCATGCTCTCAGCTTTTATCTTTTGGTTGTTGGGATAGGGTTTAAACTTACGACCTTCAGGTTATGGATGTTATGATGTAAGAATTACTTGTCTATCATATAAATTATTTATTTGTTACTCAATGTTGTCTTGTGAAGCTGTATATCAAATGGTTTTGTGAATATTTATGGTTATAGACCTAAAGGGTTTTAAACAAGCCATTCAATATAACTCTTCAAGGAGCGGGGAGTTTCTGTAATCCTGATTTTTATTTTATGATCGGCACGACTTACCCCCGTCCCTTTCAAGGGTCGTGGACAAATTTTAATTCTCTTTCTAATAATTTTTGAATTTAAAAAATTAGAAACATAACTTCTAATCTAGGCAGTCTTTTTCTCCCTGTCGTAGTCTCATACGCGCTTGGTAAAGGAAGGTTGCATTTAAGACTTCTGGTTTAAGTCGGTAATCATGGGCATCCTTGGCACAGCTTGGGTCAAGGGGCTTGATTTCACCTGCAGCCATTGCAAGCAATTGAAGACGGGCGGCGACTTCGAAGTTATAGGCAAGCACACTAGCTTCCTCAACACTACCCCCAGCCGAAAGTTGCCC
>JAPKAX010000152.1 GCA_028825025.1 Rhodospirillales bacterium
GCTTCAGCGCGTTGGCGTTCCATGGCTGTGTTGAAGCCTTCAACATCAACCGTCATCCCGCGTCCGCGCAATGCATCTTGGGTTAAATCCAGCGGAAAGCCGAAGGTATCATACAGCTTAAATGCGGTTTCACCGTTCAGCTCGCCCTCACCAGCCATAACAGCGGTAGCGTCATCTAATAGCCGAAGACCATTTTCGAGCGTCTTTTTAAAGCGGCCTTCTTCTAGTTTAAGCGTTTCCGTAATCAAATCTTGACCGCGACCCAGTTCAGGGAATGCAGCTCCCATTTCAGAAATCAAAGTCGGAACTAATTTCCACATCATCGGGTCTTGGCATCCCATCAAATGTGCATGGCGCATGGCACGGCGCATAATTCGACGCAGTACATACCCGCGTCCTTCGTTTGATGGTAAAACACCCTCCGCAATCAAAAAACTTGAAGCCCGCAAATGGTCTGCAATAACCCGGTGCGATATGTTTTTTTCACCGTCAGCCGCCACATTCGTTGCGTCGGCCGACGCATGGATCAATGCCTGCATTAAATCGATTTCATAATTATCATGGGTGCCTTGCATAACAGCGGCAATCCGCTCGAGCCCCATGCCGGTATCAATAGATGGTTTTGGCAGCTCAACCCGGACATCCGGCGTTGTTTGCTCAAACTGCATAAACACTAAATTCCAAATCTCAATGAACCGATCACCATCTTCATCCGGTGATCCCGGAGGGCCACCCGGTATGTGATCACCGTGATCGAAAAATATTTCAGAACACGGTCCACACGGCCCGGTTTCACCCATGGCCCAAAAATTATCAGATGTTGGAATGCGAATGATTTTGTCATCAGAAAGACCAGCAATTTTACGCCAAAGCGTAGCCGCTTCTTCGTCCGATGAATGCACCGTGACCAGCAACTTATCAATCGGCAGGCCATACTCTTTGGTAATTAAGTTCCAAGCCAGCTCGATTGCGTTTTCTTTGAAATAATCTCCAAATGAAAAATTCCCAAGCATTTCAAAAAACGTATGATGACGAGCCGTATACCCTACATTTTCAAGATCATTATGCTTTCCGCCTGCGCGTACGCATTTTTGCGATGTAACGGCGCGCTTATAATCCCGCGTTTCGAGACCCGTAAAAACATTTTTAAATTGAACCATTCCGGCATTGGTAAACATTAAAGTTGGATCATTGGTCGGAACCAAGGAACTTGAGCTTACGATCTCGTGTCCATTTTCTGCAAAATAGTCCAAAAATGCTTTTCGTATGTCGTTGACTGTCTGCATGGGTATAGGGCTCTCATCGTCTTGAATTATTGATATTTATCGGTGTCTACTTACCTATATTAATATTTACGTGGTTGTAGCCACACTGTCTAGAAAGGTTGCGCACAAGCGATACAAAACACCACAAAAAAGCGCGGCCCTGATTACCAAGGCCGCGCTTTCAATAGGTTCTCACTAAGTTTATTCAGCCGCAGTTCCTGCATCTTTAGGCTCATCATCATCTGATCCAGACGTATTTTTCGCACCAGCAACGACCACGTCATCAGCAATCAAGCCCGCATCTTGACGAATTTTACGCTCAATCATATCTGCCATTTCAGGGTTTTCACGCAAAAAATTCTTTGCGTTTTCACGACCTTGGCCGATCCGCGTTGAATCGCAGGAGAACCAAGATCCTGATTTTTCAACAATTCCGGCTTTCACGCCCAAATCAACAAGCTCGCCCATTTTAGAGAAGCCTTCTCCGTACATGATATCAAATTCAACCATCTTGAACGGCGGAGCTAATTTGTTTTTGACAACCTTGACCCGGGTCTGGTTACCCACCACTTCTTCGCGATCCTTAATAGCGCCGATGCGGCGGATTTCCAGACGGATGGAGGCATAGAACTTAAGCGCGTTACCACCGGATGTGGTTTCAGGGTTACCAAACATAACACCAATTTTTAAACGAATTTGGTTGATGAAAATAATCATCGTGTTCGACTTAGATACAGATGCGGTCAATTTACGCATCGCTTGGCTCATTAAACGCGCTTGCAAGCCAACATGGGTATCACCCATTTCGCCTTCTAATTCAGCCCGTGGAACCAAAGCAGCAACCGAATCGATAACCAACACATCAATAGCGCCAGAACGAACCAAGGTGTCGGCAATTTCTAAAGCCTGTTCACCTGCGTCGGGTTGAGAGATCAATAGATCTTCAACATTTACGCCAAGCTTGCGAGCATAAATTGGGTCTAAAGCGTGTTCCGCATCAATAAAGGCGCAAGTTCCACCTAATTTTTGCGCCTCAGCAACCGTGTGCAGTGCCAGCGTTGTTTTACCGGAACTTTCTGGGCCATACACCTCGACAACACGCCCGCGGGGTAATCCACCAATACCTAAGCCAATATCCAAACCAATGGATCCGGTTGAAATAGATTCAATTTGAACGACTTCGTTTTGGCCCAGCTTCATAATTGAGCCTTTACCAAAAGCCCGTTCGATTTGACTGAGAGCGGCATCTAAGGCCTTAGTTTTATCCACGTTTTTCCCTTCGACGAGACGTAATGCTGTTTGAGACATGTTCTATTCCTTCTTATTCCACAAGGCTTGATCCAATGCAATTGAAGGTATTTGTACTTACTTTGTTCTTTTTTGCAACTTATTTTTTAATTCATTGTTTTTAAACGATTTTTTAATGTATTTTGTTAGAACGTTTCGGCATCTTTAACAAATATCGTTTCGGTTTCGTCATGTAGAATTTTTTAACCAATTGGGAATCGGGACGACTTTATTAAGTTATTTGATCGTCCAAAACCCCTTTAACCTTGGTTGCTAAATCTTTTAAAGTAAATGGCTTGCCTAGGAAGTGAATGGTTTTATCGCGGCCAATTTCATCGCGGAATGTTTCTTCCGCATAACCAGACATCAAAATTACCTTCACATCTGGTAATTCATAGCGCACTAAATTAACGAACGTATGACCGTCCATCCCCGGCATGATCACGTCTGAGACAATCAAATCAATCGTCTGATCTTGCCCATTGATCGCATCCAACGCGCTTTCACCGTTTTCAGCTTCAATAACGTGATAGCCTTTATTTCGTAGCGCACGGGCAGCAAACATCCGCACAGCGTCTTCATCCTCAACCAGCAACACGGTTCCTTGCCCCGTTAAATCAGCATCAGATAGAACCGGTTTAGGCGTTTGAGCAGGTGCGTTTGGAACGCCCGCCCCGTTATCAATAACGTTTGCCTCGAACTCGTCTTCATACGCCGGCAGGTAAATACTAAAGGTCGTTCCTTCTCCGGGCGCACTATCAACAAAGATAAAGCCGCCTGTTTGATGGATAATGCCATAGACGGTTGAAAGCCCGAGACCCGTGCCAGACCCAACGTCTTTGGTGGTAAAGAACGGCTCAAAAATTCGATCCAAATTTTCCTTTGATATACCTTCACCTGTATCAATCACTTCAATTAATGCATACTGCCCGGCCAGCATCAAATCGTGACCCCGCTGGACAGGTTCATGTAAGACAACATCCGATGATCGGACGATTACAGATCCACCACCCGGCATGGCGTCGCGTGCATTTACGGCTAAATTGATAATAACTTGGTCGAATTGCCCTCGGTCGACTTTAACCGCCGGAACAGCTTTTCCCTGCTCAATTTCCAAGTCTACGGTTTCACCAATAAGGCGCCTAAGCAAATTAGACAGCTCACTTAAAAGCTCTGACACATCCAACCGGACCGGCTCTAACGTTTGCTTTCGTGAAAACGCCAATAATTGTCGGACCAAATTTGTTGCTCGGTTCGCGTTTTGGCGAATGTGTTGAATATCTTCAAACGACGGATCATCAGGGCCATGCTTTTGTAACAACAAATCGCAAAAGCCAATCATTGCCGTTAACAGATTATTGAAATCATGTGCAACACCACCCGCTAACTGGCCAACAGCCTGCATTTTTTGAGATTGAGTGAATTGAACCTCCAGATTCTTTTGTTCCGTCATATTAATTAAATGGAGGGCCAAACCAACAATTTCGCCTGCTTCATCCACAACACGACTGGCATAAGCATCGGTCACAAGTTCGCGTTCACCAGAAGCAGGTAGCCTGACCTCAAGCTGTGCACCACGCGAAATACCCATAACAATTTTTGACAAACAGGACGACAAATCACCTCGATCTTCTTTTGCCATCCATTCTGAAAAGGGGACACCAATGCATGCATCATGATGAACGCCGATAAGCTTTGTGAAGGCCCGGTTACAATCACTAATAACGCCTTCTAAATCGAGCTTAATAATGGCGACAGGCGCTTCATCAAACAACCATTCAACATTCCCCATTGAAATCGTATTTTCAGAACTATAATTTACTCCATCTGATGCATACTCGGCTTCACTATGAACATCGCGCGCAGGATCACGCCAAATTAAATCACGTAAAACAATCGAGCGAGTGTAGGCGACATCTCCATCTAAATCATCTTTTTGCGATTGCTCTAATGCTACGGAAAACGTTCGGCCTTCTGTATCTTTAAGAACAAGATCTTCTTCACTACCCACATCAGAAATAAATTCAGCGAAAGCCATACCCCGCATGCGATCAGGCGGAAGCCCAACCCAACGGGCAAGAGTTTGGTTAACGTATTGAAGGGTGCCTTCTTTATCAGCAGAGAAAAATCCGACCGGTAACAGATCAAGTAAATCAGTGACCCGCTCTTCTTCAGTGCGGCGAATACCATCCATTTCACGTGCCGATGTAACATCTTCAACATGCCATAAAGCACCGACGGTAGAATCACCCTTTTGTTGAATAGGAGCGACACTTAAGCGTCGCCATTCGACATTAGTTTCATTGCGACGAGTAAAGAATTCTGTATGCCCAAACGCTCCGTTCAGCGCCCCTAATTTCAAACGTGTGACTTGCTCTGCATCCATTCCGTCTAAGGCTTCGGCGATTGATTCAATCGACAAAACTTTACGTGCTGCATCTGCCGAGGCAGCGAAAGACAGGAGTTTATGGAAATATAGGTTGCTATATAAAAACTCTCCATTTGCACCCGTGACCAAATATCCATCAAGGCTACTGTCTAAGCCACGAGTAACTAAGCTTTTTCCGCTTCCTGATGCAGATGATCCTCTGCCAAAAAGAAACGCCGATATAGCCAATAAAAGAGCCGAAACACCACCCATGCCGCCTGCAAACGCCAAAGCTTGCGGATGCTGCCATTGCACCGTAGCAATCATGCCTCCCGATACCAAAGCAAGAACGAACCATAAGCTTGGGCTGGCAGCAATTGATGTCGTTTTTTTAGGCGAATTCATACTTTGCTCACATAAATATCTAGTTTAATTTTCCACGCATCCGCATCACAAAGCCAATCACTTCTGCAACAGCATTAAAGTGTTCTGATGGAATTTCCTGATCAATCTCAACCGCCGCATAAAGTGCGCGAGCAAGCGGGGCATTTTCAACAATCGGAATATCGTTTTCTTCTGCGATTTCCCTGATTCGAAAAGCCAAATGATCAACCCCTTTGGCAACCAGTTTGGGTGCAGCCATGTGTTCCATTTTGTATTCCAAAGCAATGGAATAGTGGGTCGGGTTGGTAATTACAACATCCGCATCCGGTACGGATGCCATCATCCGGTTTTGTGAACGTTCGGCTCGAATTTGCCGAATACGGGCTTTAACTTGGGGGTCGCCATCCGATTGCTTGTGCTCATCTTTAACTTCTTGTAATGACATCCGCATTTGTTTTGCGTGTTTCGATTTTTGATAAACCAAATCCAATATGGCAACGACGGTCATAACTGCCACAGTTCCAGACGTTAAATAGATAGCAATGGTATGTATTCGATCCAAAGTATAAATTATATCAATTTGCGAAATCATTTCGATATCGAACAACAAAGGCAAAGCAAGTCCAAAAGCAACCACGCCAACAATTACCAACTTCGCGATTCCCTTCAAAAACTCGACCAAAGTACGTGAAGAAAACAACCGTTTTACACCAGCTAATATTGATATTTTTTTATATTCAGGCTTAATTTTTTCCGTGCTCCACAAAAGCCCGATTTGGCCCACGTTTGAAGCAATGGCTAAAATCACTAAAATCAAAAAAAGCGGTGCTAAAACTAGGCCTATATCAACAGTAACTGTTTTAAAAACTTCCCGAAGATGATAAAAATCCATAGATATGGCATGCGGGTTTTCTATAAAAGTTCGCGCTATTATTCGAACATTATTGGCCATATATGGGGCTAGAATGATGAGGCCGGCGGCTCCCCCCAATAGGATCGCCCAGCTTTTTATTTCTTGAGACGTAGCAACCTGACCTTTACGACGTGCATCTTGTAATTTTTTCTCGGTCGGATCTTCGGTTTTAGAAGCTTCATCTTCATCGGCCATACGTTACCTACCTATCTTGCTTAACTGCACTATTCTAAAGTAAATGACGTATAGACGTCTTGAAAATTACTTATGAACACCATCAATATGCCAGAAGCTGTGATTGCAAGCACCCACAATTGTGCAGCCAATTGAAACGGCATACCAAAAAAAAAGACCTGTAATTGTGGCATTAAACGCCCTAATAGACCTAAGCCTATATAATAAGTGAGCGCAACAACGATAAAGGGTGCTGACATTTGTAAGGCTAAAGCAAAGCTATCAGAAACCTTTCGTGCCATAAAATGCGACATATCTTCAATCATCAAACCTTCTCCCGGAACGAAAAGGCTATAGCTATCGATCACGGTAATAAGCATTAAGTGGTGCAGATCGCTGACAAAAATCAAAACCAATCCAGCCGTCATAAAAAATGCTGAAATCGTAGAGCTTTGTTGTTCAGAAATGGCATCATTGGTCATTGCGTTTGCCATTGATGATGCAAAAGCAATGATCGTTCCTGCGGTTTGTAAGGCGCTAATTAGAATTCGAGCAATCGTTCCTAAAAACGCACCGATCAGTATTTCACCGATTAACAGTAGAACTAAATCTGGCACTGCCGCTGGCATTACAGGTAAATTAGGAACCAAAGGCGGGGAAACAACAAAACTAATAGCCATGGCAATTGCCAGGGTAAACCTAGGTGAAACAAAGGAAGAGCCAAAACCAGGCATCATCGATATGGCTGATCCAACACGGGCAAAAATCAGAAAAAAACCAAATATATTGAGCTCAAGGAGATCACCTAGCATCCCCGCTACCCAAGACTAGCCATGCGCGCAAATAAGGATGTCGTAAAATCAACGATCGTCGTAATCATATATGGGAGCATGAAAATTACAGTCCCAAAAATGACAATGATTTTAGGGACAAATGTAAGGGTCATTTCCTGAATGGTCGTCAAAGCCTGAAATAAGGCAATTACCAAACCAATACCAAGACCCGCCATCATAATAGGGGCTGACATTTTCAGAATTACCCACAGAGCTTCTGTGCCAATATCAACGACAATTGATGGGTTCATTTGCTATCCTTGTGACTGTATTATACATGCCATATCGAATAGCCAGAGTATAGCACCTACATAGGCATACGGATGATTTCTTTATATGCATCGATAACTTTATCGCGAATCGTAACCACTGTTTTTAACGCAACCTCAGCCTCAGCAACCGCAGTCACTACCTGACTAATATCAGCACGGTCATTAATACCAGCAATAGACAGGCTTTCACCGCGTTGGCCAATTTTAACAGCTTCTTCGATCGCACTTTTAACAAGGTTAGAAAACTCACCTTGTTGCAAAGCACCAGCATCCTTTGAGCTTTCATTTGTCATACCGCGCGCTGCTGACTGATAGGCGTTTACGGCATTCATGTAACCTTGAACTGGAGCTGTCATTTTTATTCCTTTGTTCTCATTCTTAAACGCATGCTTGTAATTTTTATTACAAGCGTAGTACAGGCAAAATATTTAGGTGTTTAGACCCTATCTAAGTATCTCAATAGCACCGTTTAACATGGCCTTAGAGGCCTTAATTAATTG
>JAPKAX010000398.1 GCA_028825025.1 Rhodospirillales bacterium
TCGGGGTGATTTTCACGGATCAGCTTGCGGTATGTTGATTTAATGGTTTTCTCGTCCGCATCTTTGGTTAGGCTCAAAATTTCGTACGGATTGGCTTCGCCGCCGCTGATTCCCAAATGGATGGTTTTTAGGCGCTCGAATTGGTGCGCGTCGAAACCAAACCGCGCCGCCACTTGAGCAACGAACGTAAGCTCACTGGGGTCCACAACACCATCCGCTTTGGCAATAATGAACAAAGCCGCAATCAGTTCTTCTAATACAGCCGGCTCGTGCGCAAATAACCGGCCCACTTGTTCCGCATAAGGTTCAAACCCCGTTGATTCTTTTTTGGCTTCATTAAATAACTCGCCAACCTTTTTCATCTCATCCGGTGGGATTTGGAACATTCTTTTGAAGGCAGCAATTTCGTCAGGCGTTACCTGCCCATCGGCCTTTGCCATTTTTGCACACAAAACAATTACAGCTGTTGTAAAGGCTACTTGCCGGGTATCGGCATCAAATCCAGCGCCGTCCGGTGATTTAATTTTTGCGCGATCAACAGCGTGTCCTGCTGCCGCACCCAATATAGCACCCAGTGGTCCACCTACGGCAAAACCAGCAACACCACCAATTACTTTTCCCCAAATGCTCATATAATGTCAGTTACCAGAGAGTGTTGTGAATGACCAGAACTTCATTACTAATCCACGGACCCAATCCGGCCCACAATCGGCAATTTTATCGCAGGATTCTTAAAATCCAGCCCAAACGTCAGGCCTAATAAATTAACTTCCAAACCTTCTTCTTGTGCCGCCAACAACCCGGTCAATCCAAAAAACGAAACTTGATACCCCGTTCCGCTTGGTGTTTCCGCAATAAAATCTCCACCCGGAATGAAGTCTTTACCGATAGCGGTTGGCGGTAAATCTAATTTTAACTCAGGAACTTGGCGGGCAACAAACGCCGTGAAAGTATTCGAATTTGGGCCCGGCCATACGGTATACGCATCACGATATGGATATGTATGGGCAATGTTGTCGATTTTGGTAATCATCTCATCCACACCGTCGCCACGAATATCGGCAATCACTTTTGGAACATTACCAAACCAACGCCCATCCGCAGGCCGCTTGGACACAACCAGCGCATCGCCCCCATGACGCACGCGCCAACCAATAACTTCATAAACTGTAAAATGATCGGCATTCGTTGGCTTCGTTGCAATCCAAGTATGAACCCCAAAAGCGCCCCGCCAACTAAATGCACGCGCCGCATAAACCTGCACAATGGCTTCTTTGTAGGTTTTTGGGTCTGGCGCAATACCTGCACTTTCCCGGCTTGCTGTGCGCCAATCAGCCATAGAGCTTTTCCCAACAATGCCAACAATTGCCACTGTGATGATAATAAGTAGGCCAACCCAAATTAATGTGCCTTTTAAAGGACGCAAATGAAATTCCTTTTAATGTGGGCCCGACCACTTTTGGACCAACGGCTTTAAAAGAGCTGGATAAACATACATGGGAAATTGGGCCAAAGCGAAATAGAGCGTGATATCAGGATCAGCAGTAGCAGGTAAAACTGCCAAAATGAGCCCCATATTTCGATTTCCACCAGCAAACCCTAATGTTAG
>JAPKAX010000153.1 GCA_028825025.1 Rhodospirillales bacterium
CGCTCTCCAAATGAATATCCAAGGAGCTTATCAGGTGGCCAGAGCAATCGCCAAACGATAATACTGCGGGCAAGTCCCCAAAGTTATTGTCTGGTAGGTGTAATAAACCGCGTGCCTTCAACTTTGAAGATTATGAACGGGGTAGATTGACCCATTCCAACTAAACCGTATTGGCAAATGTATCAGTAGCGAGAGCACAAGCAGGAGTGATAACAGAAAATACAGATGTGTTTTGCAATTGCCATAAGTTGCCCCATCTTTTAGTAGACAAAAACGGTATAGCACAAATTCGATTGAAAATTATTCAAGAAACAGACGCGCCGATTAAGCGCGCCTGTTTAAATTTTGATTATGAGGTTAGTCCGCGTTCCATAACGCTGGCTAAACGTTTTGCAAAAGCCACAGGGTCGGCAACCTTTTCACCTTCAACAATGCGAGCTTGATCCAGTAATAACCAAGCTGCATCTTCAACGCTGGCTTCAATGCCTTCGCTTTTTGATGCCATTGTGTTCAAGTTTTTGATTAAAATATGATCTGGGTTTAATTCCAAAACACGGGGCGTCGATTTCTCAAGTTGTTTGTGTTGTTTTAAAAGACGTTCCAAATGAATATCCATGTCGCCTTCGTCTGCAACCAAACACACCGCGCTATCGGTTAAACGTTCAGACACTCTAACGTCTTTTACTTTTTCACCTAAGGCGACTTTGAATGCGGCGACCAATGGGTCGATGTTGGATGCCTTTTTGTCGTCTTTCGTATCATCTTTTTTGTCAGAATCAGCTTCATCAACTTTTTCTAAATCAGCACCGCCACGGGTTGCTGATTTGAACATTTTGTCGTCATACAAGCCAATAGCTGTGATCCAGAATTCATCAACGGGATCTGCTAGTAACAGAACTTCAACGCCTTTTTTCTTGAAGCCTTCAAGCTGTGGGCTCAGCGCAATTTGTTCAGCGTCTTCACCGGTGATGTAATAGATGGCATCTTGGCCTTCTTTCATTCGCGCGGTGTACTCTTTTAGGCTAATTTGCCCGTCACTGTGCGTTGATTTGAAACGAACCAGCTCAAAAATTTTTTCGCGGTTGTCGGTATCTTCATACAAGCCTTCTTTTAAGACGGCGCCAAAGGAATCCCAAAACATTGCGTACTCTTCAGGCGATTTCTCTGCTTTTTTGCCTAGTTCGGTAAAGATCCGCTTGATCAAGGCTTTTCGAATTTTGCCAAGGGCTGGGTTGTCTTGCAACATTTCACGGCTGATGTTGAGCGGCAAATCTTCTGAGTCAACGACACCTTTTACAAAGCGCAAGTACGCCGGTAATAGGCCGTCGCAATTGTCAGTAATGAAAATCTTTTTGACGTACAATTTAACGCTCGATTTACGATCTGGATTGAACAAATCAAACGGCGGGCTGGAAGGAATGAACAACAAGTTGGTATACGCCATAACGCCTTCAACATGGTTGTGAAGGGTCATCCATGGATCATCAAACGAGTGTGCAACGTGGTGATAGAACTCTTTATATTGCTCAGGCGTGATGTCTTTTTTCTCACGCGTCCAAAGGGCTGATGCGGCGTTTAAGGTGCGTTGCTCTTGATCTTTTCCCATCGGCATCAAGTTGATTGGAATACCAATGTGATCGGAATATGTTTTGACGATTTGCTCTATCCGGTTGGCTTCTAAAAATTCTTTCTCTTCTTTTTTGACGTGCAAAATGACGTCAGTACCAAAGCCGTCGCGGGTTGCCTCTTCAATAGTAAATTCGCCGCGCCCATCGGACACCCATTTGTATGCTGTTGCCTCTCCGGCTTTATGAGTGATCACTTCAACGGTATCTGAAACCATAAACGCGGAATAAAAACCAACGCCAAATTGTCCAATCAGATCGACGCCGCCTTTTTCTTTCTTTTTTTCTTTGGCAGCAGTTATTTGGTCCATAAAGGCTTGGGTGCCGGACCGCGCGATGGTGCCCAAAGTTGCGGCCAAATCATCGCGATTCATGCCGATGCCATTATCAGAAATGGTCAGCATTTTTCCTTTTTTATCGGAAGTAATGGAAATTGCATATTCGGCATCACCTGAACCTAAATCAGCATTGGTTAGTGCTTCATAACGTAATTTATCGCAGGCATCGGATGCATTGGAAATCAATTCGCGTAGAAAAATTTCCTTATGGCTGTAGAGTGAATGCGCCACAATATCGAGCAGCTTTCCGACTTCTGCTTGAAAAGTAAATGTCTCTTTGGTCATTGGTCTTTGTTCCTTAGCTAATTGATTAGAAATGTTCGAGAAACCCTCGGACATAGGCCTGATATGGCGCAAGGTGTCCGTTCTCGCAACCCCTTTCCCGCCAATTGCCGCGTTGCCATCTGTAAATCCTTGCTTATGGTGATTGAATGAACAGTTCTTACTCATATAATAATGCCAATAATTCAAACATTAAACGCCTATTTGAGGATGCATCCCAAGCGCATGAGGCCGGGGATTTAACAAAAGCTCAAACCCTGTGCGAAGTTTTGTTGTTTCAAGTTCCCAATGATCCAAACGGGCTGAATTTAAAGGGCATTATTGCCTGCCAATTGGGTGATCCAGCGGCGGGTATTGTGCTTATTGCTAAAGCATCTGCTGAAATGCCCAATAATCCGTCTTATTTAAATAATTTAGGAACAGGCTTGTCGGCGTTAGGGCGTGATCACAACGCGATTTTAACGTATCAGCGTGTCCTTGAGTTAGACCCAAGCCATGCAATGGCACACAACAACTTAGCGACCATTTACCGCCGGATTGGGCAGCTTGATGTGGCGGCAAACCATTATCAAAAAGCCATTTTTCTGGACCCTGATTATGTTGAAGCCATGAGTAATTATGGCAATACATTGCTGGATATGGGGGCGCTAAGTAGGGCGTCAGATGTCCTAGTAAAAGCAGTTTCTTTAAACCCGAAATATGCTAACGCGCAAAATAATTTAGGCATTTTGCGCCAACGCCAAGGCCGCTATGAGGACGCACAAAATATATTTCAAACCGCCATTCAAATCGACCCTGAATTTGCAGATCCATATGTTAATTTGGCAGAAGTTTACAAGGAAACTGGACGCGCTGAAGAAGCCGTTGCGATATATCAGAAGTCCCTACAACTGGCCCCAGACCTCCCCAGTGTCCACTCAAATTACCTGTATGCACTGAATAATATACATACCCTATCAGATGAAAATATTTATAAGGCTCATAAGCAATGGGACCAACGGCACGCCGCTCAGCCATTGCCTCAGCCTGCGCGGATAAAAACCAAAGCCCGAACACTTAAAATTGGCTACGTGTCGCCGGACTTTAGGCGCCATTCTGTTAGTTATTTTTTAATGCCCATTTTTGCCAATCATGACCCTCAAAAGATTAAGGTTACATGTTATTCAAATAGTCTGATTGAGGATGAGGTTACTGAGAAATTGAAAAAGTTTGTGCCTCAGTGGCGATCTATTTTTGGTATGTCAGACGCTGACGCAGCTCGGCTTATTCAAAAAGATGAGATTGATATATTGGTCGATTTGTCTGGGCATACCACGAGCAACCGGTTGCCGTTGTTTGCTTTGAAGCCCGCCCCCATTCAAGCCAGCTACTTGGGGTACCCCGCAACAACGGGGCTGAGCGCAATGGATTACCGCATCACCGATGCATGGGCCGACCCGATCGGTGTGTCTGATCAGATGCATACCGAAAAATTAATTCGGTTGGACGGTGGGTTTTTATGTTATCAGCCCCCAGACGACGCACCAAATGTCGGGCCTGCACCGTGCTTAAAAAACAAGTATATAACGTTTGGATCGTGTAATAATTTAGCTAAATTGACGCCACAGGTTATCAAAGTGTGGGCCCGAATTTTACAAGCTGTGCCGCACACAAAACTGTTATTAAAAGCGAAAGCACTGGGCGATAAAGTAGTCAAGGATCGCCTTATCAAGGCGTTTATGAATGAAAGCATTGATAAGGAACGGCTGATTTTAAGGTCATGGATTACCGGGAAAAGCCCACTTTCCATCTATAATGAAATCGATATCGCCTTAGACCCTTTTCCATATAATGGCACGACGACATTGTGTGAAACCCTTTGGATGGGGGTGCCAACAGTTGTTTTGGAAGGGAGGAGGCATTCGGCCCGTGTTGGGCATAGCCTTAATTCACAAGTTGGACTTCAAGGCTGGACCGCTTCTGATATCGATGGATATGTAACTTTAGCAACTCTGCGTGCGAATAACGTTTCAAACCTAAGGGGAATTCGAAAAACCGTACGCGATCAGATGAAAAATTCGACTTTGTGCGATGGATTGGCATTTACGGAGAGGTTGGAACTTGCATATGCTAAAATGTGGAAAAATTGAGCAATAGAGCTTATGAGGCAACAAAAATCTGAATGCCAATCACAGCTCTTAAGGCTATGATAGAACGAACAAACACAGTAATTTTTCTGATGCCTTCAACGCTTTTTTCAACTTACGTTAATTCAATTCAGAGTAGAACTATTCAAAGTTGTAACACGACAATAAAGTTATAGCCCATACTTTATGTATCAAAAAGTATGGTTTTTGATACAACCTAAAAAATCAATTGGTTTGTATTTTTATTATTTGGGGTTCTTGATTCTTAGGCACAGAAACGCAATCTTAGAGGGATGGAGATTTCGACCTCAAAAGCCCGCGTTGTTGCTGTATTAGGGCCAACAAACACTGGTAAAACCCATTTGGCGATGGAGCGTATGCTGGCTTATGCTACAGGTATGATTGGTTTTCCACTGCGCCTTTTGGCACGCGAGAATTATCAGCGCGCAGTTGAGGCCAAAGGTTACAACGCCGTTGCGTTGATAACGGGTGAGGAAAAGATATTACCCATCAGTGCGCGCTATTTCATTTGCACAACTGAATCTATGCCAATTGACCGGACGGTTGATTTTATTGGTATTGATGAAGTGCAAATGTGCGCTGATCCTGATCGTGGGCATATCTTTACGGATCGGTTGCTTCATGCGCGTGGCCGGCACGAAACGATGCTTTTGGGCGCAGAGACATTACGACCTTTAATTAAAAGACTTGTCCCCGATGTGGAATTTATAAGCCGCCCCCGGTTTTCGACGTTGTCGTATGTGGGGGCTAAAAAGATCACGAGTTTACCCAAACGCTCTGCAATTGTCGCGTTTTCAGCGTCTGACGTCTATGCTTTTGCTGAACTGATTCGCCGTCAAAAAGGTGGCGCTGCTGTTGTTATGGGTGCGTTGAGCCCCAGAACCCGAAATGCCCAAATAGCACTGTATCAGTCAGGTGAAGTTGATTACATCGTCGCCACTGATGCGATTGGAATGGGCTTAAACATGGATGTTGACCATGTTGCTTTTGCAGCAACCCGGAAATTTGATGGTCATCGCCGCCGCCCGTTGGAGCCTGCAGAATTAGCGCAAATCGCGGGCCGGGCCGGACGGCATATGAACGACGGCACCTTTGGGACCACAGGGGATGCCAAGTTGATTGATCCTGAAGTTATTGGCCGCATTGAAAATCATAAATTCGAGCCCATTCGGCAAATATTTTGGCGTAATCCAAAGCCGCAATTCACTTCAACAGAGGCCCTTCTTAAAAGCCTATCCGTTCCCCCCCAATTGCAAGGCGTGGTTCGGGTCCGCCAAGCCGATGATGAGTTGGTTTTACGCAGATTGATACAAGACCCAGACGTGATCGAACACGCGACACACACAGATGCCATTCGGTTGCTGTGGGATGTCTGTCAGGTGCCTGATTTCAATAACGTTAAAAGCGATGGGCATGCCAGTTCTTTGGCTCGTATATTTGGGTATTTGGTTAAATCGCGGAACGCCCGTTTACCAGAAAAATGGATTGCGGAACAAGTCAATCGACTGGACCGAACCGATGGCGACATTGATCATTTGACGCAACGCATAGCTAGTATTCGCACATGGACATATGTGGCGTACCGCAACGATTGGCTGGAAAATATAAAGTATTGGCAAGAACGCACCCGGGCGATTGAAGATAAGCTGTCGGATGCATTGCACGAATTGCTGACGTTGCGCTTTGTTGATCGCCGAACAACGGATTTGATGCGCCGGATAAAAGCTCAACCTGAATTATTAGCAGCCGTTAAAAAAGAAGGCGATGTGATTGTTGAGGGTCACTATATTGGGCGTTTGGAAGGTTTTATATTCAAAGCTGATCCGTCGGCGTATACGGCCGGAGAAGTACTTGCAGCGAAAACCGTAGAGCAATCCGCCGTCAAAGCATTGCGTGGTGAAATCAAAGCGCGCGTAAATCAGGTTGTTCATGATAAAGACACAGCCTTTCGCTTATTAAGTGATTTGACGAACCCTGAAGTAGAGATTTTCTGGCATAATATAGCTATTGCAAAGTTGATGAAGGGGCCGCAATTGATGCGACCTCGTATCGTTTTAATTCCTAGTGACTTGGTTGCACCCATTCAGCGTGATCAGATTATTGAGCGCTTGGAAAACTGGCTAAAAACAGAGTTTGAACGCAAGCTAGCCCCGCTATATCGCCTAGGAGCAGCCGAGCTATCAGGGCCAGCTAAAGGAGTGGCTTTTCAACTATCTGAAAACTTGGGCTCCATGCCTAGGGGAAGGGGCAAAGCGGAAATTGATGCCTTAAGCCGCGAAGAGCGTAAAGCTTTGCGTCGTGTTGGGGTTCGGATTGGTCGCGAATCTGTTTATGTCGTCGATCTTTTTAAACCTGAAGCCGTTGCCGTTCGGGCGCTATTATGGGCTTTGTTTATGGGCCGAATGGGTATCGGTGCACTAGTTCTTCCGGTTCCTATGCCGGGTCGTGTTTCCGTAGTTCCTGATAATGCATTTCCGGGCGCTTTTTATGAAGCAATTGGATATCGGGTGATGGGAAAATTAGCGATCAGAATTGATATGATCGAGCGGATTGCAGAATCTGCGTGGATGCTTAACCGCAAAGGTCCCTTTGTAATGACCCCTGAATTGTTTGCACTGGGGGGATGTGGCCCGGATGAAATGGCTGGTGTTCTTAAGTTGCTGGGGTATCGCCAATCGAAAAAAGAAGGGGTTACATACTTTAAACTTCGCCCGGTCCGTTCCACGGCAGCGCCTGGTAACTCCAAATCATCAAAAACGGTAAAAAAACACGCACCTGTAAAGCAACGCGCTTCCTATAATGCGGATTCACCGTTTGCTGTGCTTCGAACGATGAAAATCACCCAATGACGGCACCCGTCATCAGAATCGATAAATGGCTTTGGTTTTCCCGGTTATTCAAAAGCCGGACCTTGGCTTCAAAAGTATGTCAATCGGGGCGAATGCGGGTCAATGATACCGTTATTGGAAAGTCTAAGTTTTCGGTTGCCGAAGGGGATGTGCTTACGTTTCCCAAAGGTCTTCATATTCGTGTTATAAAAATAATAAAATTAGGCGAACGCCGGGGCCCCGCTGCGGAAGCGGTTATGCTTTATGAAGATTTAGAGCCGCCTGAAAATAGAAAAATACGCTTAGAAACAAAAAAAGCAGATATTAGAACGGCTCCTGTTGCTGAGCGGGAACGCGGATCAGGGCGACCAACAAAAACGGAACGCCGTGCTATCGATAAATTGCGCAGTGAACCAAAACATCAGGAGATTGATGAATGATATTAACTTTAGATCAAACGGAAGCTGCAATTGATGGGGCTTTGGCTAAAGGTGCGAACAATAGAATGCAACAGTTGACCATTGCTGTGCTGGACGCGGGCGAGCATATGCTTGCCTTTAGGCGTCAAGATGATAGCGGTATTTTGCGCCGAAAAACTGCCATTGGGAAGACATACGGTCCGCTTGGCTTTTGAATGGGATCATCGGTGCAATGGGTATCAGCGGAGATGCATCTAGGAAAATGAAGATGCT
>JAPKAX010000154.1 GCA_028825025.1 Rhodospirillales bacterium
CCGTGCTTTGGCCAAGTTAAAAACCACTGATGAGTTCAAAACCATTTTGAATAAATACCGCTAAAATCCGAGCATTAGCGCAATACCAAAGGTAGGCATGAACAGAGTATACAACTTAAATAGTCATAATCCTACACCACACATATAAAACCACGTTATGAAAAGGCTTCTAACAATTTCCAGCACCCAACAGAAAATAGAGTTGTCAATACCGTTCCAAATCCTAACATAAGAATATCAAGAATTTTACTGAACAAGCTGACCCGCGAGTGTGGTGTGCCTTAATTTTCTTTTGGAAATTCTTTCATCATATTATTCTTACAGATGAGAGTGATAGCTGTCTGATAGAAATAAGCTAAGCCGCCCGCTACCAAGCTGCATATGAGGTCCAAAACAAAATAGTGGTTAACTATGAGTACAGTTGCAGAAAATAGTGGAATGTTATGCATTTGTGGATAAGCAGCAAGAACTGTAATTATGGCTGACACTATTTACCGAAATACGGGCCTTAATAAAAAAATATTTCTTTTTGAACAGCGTGCGAATCTAATTCTAAATATGTGCAATATAGAGCTTACCAAAGTATTGCTCTATTTTGGTAATTTAGTTCGTCAATGTCTGCCATCATTTACCTCCATTCGTTCTACTGCGCATACTACCTGAGACTTACCCTTTGCCACCCCCACCCTCTAGATGTGGGAGGGCTCGGACGAGGGTGAAATTACAAAATCATTGCCGTTCCTGTTGAGGCTCCCTGCCCTAGGGGGTACACTGTTTATGCTGATGAACGCTTTGGTTTTCGGGCGGTGGTTTGTTTTTTGATGAGCTCTTTTTGAGAGCCGCGCTTACTTTTTGGGGGCTATGAATTTGGCACGTAAATCAATAACTTACGCTTGCCATACCTGTGGCGCGAGCCATTCGAAATGGACAGGGCGATGTGATGGATGTGGCGAATGGAACTCGTTGGTTGAGGAACAATCCAGCGAATCGGCACCTAAAGGTTTAAGCAAGGGCAAAGGCCGTCGGGTTGAGTTCGTTGGTCTTAAAGGAACGGCCGAGCGCCCGCCCCGCAGTATTTCCAAAATTAACGAGTTCGACCGGGTTACCGGCGGCGGATTGGTTCCGGGGTCGGCGATTTTGGTGGGTGGTGATCCGGGGATTGGAAAATCCACCTTGTTAATGCAAGTCACCGCAGCCTTAACCAAATCCATTCCATGCGCCTATATTTCAGGCGAGGAATCGGTTGATCAATTACGCATGCGGGCCGAACGATTGGGCCTTGCAGATACCCCCGTTCAATTGGCTACCGCGACATCGGTGCGCGATATTGTATCCACATTAGATGACGTTAAAACGCCGGGTTTGGTGGTTATTGATAGTATTCAGTGCATGTACGTCGACAGTTTGGACTCAGCGCCGGGCACGGTTTCGCAAGTCCGCAGTTCAGCACAAGAGCTTATCCGTATTGCCAAACGGCGCGGCTTTGCGCTTATTTTGATTGGCCACGTCACAAAAGAAGGGACCATTGCTGGCCCCCGCGTTTTGGAACACATGGTCGATACGGTGCTGTATTTCGAAGGAGATCAAAGCCACCAGTTCAGGATCATGCGAGCTGTTAAAAACCGCTTTGGCGCGGCTGATGAAATTGGCGTGTTCGAGATGACGGAAAAGGGCTTGGCTGAAGTCCCGAACCCATCGGCGCTGTTTTTATCGGAACGCAATGCGGATGTAACCGGGTCGAGCGTCTTTGCTGGAATGGAAGGCACGCGCCCGGTTTTGGTTGAAATTCAGTGTTTGATCGCACCTTCCAGCCAAGCTACCCCGCGCCGCGCGGTTGTTGGCTGGGATAGTGGACGATTGGCAATGGTTATGGCGGTCTTGGAAGCCAGATGCGGGCTTGCGCTTGGCGGAGCTGAGGTGTACCTAAACGTCGCTGGTGGCATGAAGATTTCAGAGCCAGCAGCCGATTTGGCCGTTGCTGCCGCACTCGTGTCTTCTTTAGGGGGCACGCCGGTCCCACCAGAGACCGTGGTCTTTGGCGAGATTGGGTTATCGGGTGAAGTGCGCGCTGTCAGCCAAATGGATGCACGGCTTAAGGAAGCTGAAAAATTAGGATTTACGCAGGCGATTATTCCAGCCCGAAAAAAGAAATCCGGAAAAACGCCGACTTATAAAGGATCTTTGAAAATCATCGAGATCAGCCACCTGAACGATCTGGTGTTTATTTTACCAGAAAAAATGCCCGCAAAACCAAATAATAACGACCACAGCCATTTCAACAAAGGCTCCGCCCAAAATGGATAATATCAACGACCTGCCGATAAATGTTTTTGACGCAGGCGTCATATTGATCCTGCTAATCTCCGCATTTTTGGCTTATATGCGGGGTTTTGCACACGAATTTTTATCAGTTGGCGGGTGGATCGGTGCTATATTTGTAACGCTTTATGGTTTCCCATACGCAAAACCGTATGCGCGGGATTTGATCAAAATTGAGTTGGGGGCTGATTTGGCCGCTGGGTTGGTCATTTTCGTCATCTCGTTGTTGGTTTTTTCATATATCACCCGCGCCATTTCGAAGCGCGTTCAAGGCAGCATGTTAAATGCGCTGGACCGGGCCTTGGGCTTTTTATTTGGCTTGGCGCGCGGTGCCATTGTGGTGTGTATTCTCTATATCGGCTTTAGCCTCGTTTTACCTGAAGAAGAGCAACCCGTACTTATTGTTGAAGCTAAATCGATGGAACTGATTAAACCAGGTGCCGAATTGTTGCGTGAAATATTACCCGAAAACGCATCATCAAAAGCAATGTCTGACGCCGCTGACCGGGCGAAGAAAAAAACCGACGAAATTTTTGGCGCCAAAAAAATAATGGATGATCTAATTTCGCCAAAACCAAAAAGTGATAAAACAACAGATACTGGCTCGTATGGTCGAAAAGAGCGTTTGGATATGGAACGCTTGATCGATTCAAGCAAGACAACCAACTAAGGGATACAAACTAACACATGGCTGAAACTCCAAAGTTCCCACCGCATCCCTATTTGGGCTCTAACCCGGATTCGCCTAAAGACGAATGTGGATTGTTTGGTATTTATGGTATGAGCGATGCGGCAACCCTGACGGCGCTGGGTATGCACGCATTGCAGCATCGCGGTCAAGAATCAGGCGGCATTGTTGCTTTTGATGAGAACCAGTTCAACAGCCACCGGGCGATTGGGTTGGTTGGCGATAACTTCAACACACCAGAAGTGATGCAAGGGCTAAACGGTTCCATGGCGGTTGGGCATGTGCGCTATTCAACCAGCGGCGACACTGCCTTGCGTAACGTTCAGCCGTTGTTTTCAGAGTTTAAATTTGGCGGCTTGGCGATGGCCCATAATGGCAATTTGACCAACGCATATACTTTACGCAAAAAACTCATTGATCGGGGTTGTATTTTCCAATCAACCAGCGACACCGAAACCATTATTCACCTAATTGCCATCAGCGAATATTCAAGGGTTGTCGAGCGTATTACTGATGCTTTAAGCCATGTTGAAGGCGCATATTCACTGATCGCTATGACCCAGAAAAAACTGATCGGCTTGCGCGACCCATACGGTGTGCGTCCGTTGGTCATTGGTAAATTAGGCGATGCATACATTTTGACATCTGAAACGTGTGCGCTCGATATCATCGATGCGGAGTATGTTCGCGATGTGGAACCCGGTGAAATTGTAATGATTGATGAAGACGGCTTGACCAGTGTAAAGCCGTTTAAAAAACGCCAGAGCCGCTTTTGCATTTTCGAGTACATCTATTTCGCCCGCCCAGACAGCGTTCTGGAAGACAAAAATGTCTATGCTTGCCGTAAATCTATTGGTGCTGAAATGGCCCGCGAAAGCGCTATTGATGCAGACTTAATTGTCCCGATCCCAGATTCCGGTGTGCCGGCGGCTATTGGATATTCGGAAGAATCGAAAATCCCATTCGAGCTAGGAATTATCCGAAACCATTATGTGGGCCGTACCTTCATTGAGCCATCCGATCAAATCCGTCACTTGGGCGTGCGTTTAAAGCACAACGCAAATGCCGCTTATTTAAAAGGAAAACGCGTTATTTTGGTTGATGATTCCATTGTGCGCGGAACAACGTCCCTAAAAATTGTTGAAATGGTTCGCAATGCTGGAGCGAGCGAAGTTCACATGCGGATCAGTAGCCCCCCTACCGCGTATTCCTGTTTTTATGGCATCGACACGCCAGAGCGCAGCCAGCTGATGGCGTCGAATATGAATTTGGAAGAGATGCGCAAACACATTGGCGTCGACAGTTTGGCTTTCATTTCTATGGATGGATTGTACCGGGCCGTGGGCGAGCAAAAGCGCAATGACGACCCGCAATATTGCGATGCTTGCTTTACTGGCGAATACCCGATCCCGTTGACCGATCATCAGGACCAAGCAGAGCCAAATTTATTGACCCTATTAAAAGAGCCTAATGCGTCATGAGCAGCAAACGATTAGAAGGCCGAATTGCGTTAATCACAGGCGCATCGCGCGGCATTGGCCGGGCAGTTGCGTTGCGCTTTGCAGACGAGGGTGCGACGTTGATTTTAGTTGCCAAATCAAGCGCCGGATTGGAAGAAGTTGACGATGAAATCCGGGAGCTAACCGGTAAGTCAGCAACGTTAGTGCCTTTAGATATGACCAAGCATGCCGACATCGATAAATTAGGAGGCTCGATTTACGAGCGCTTTGGAAAGCTAGATATCTTAATCGGAAACGCCGCCATTTTGGGCACGCTCAGCCCCATGGGGCACATCAAATCCCGCGATTGGGGAATGGTGATGGATACCAATTTAACGGCTAATTGGCGCTTACTCAGAAGCTGCGATAAATTACTACGATTATCAGACGCAGGCCGGTGCGTGTTCGTCACATCGACCGTTGGTCATGTCGCTAAAGCCTATTGGGGCGCTTACGCCGTATCGAAAGCCGGGCTCGAGATGATGACCCGTATTTATGCAGAAGAAGTGGCGGACACAGAAATTCGGGCAAATCTCTTAAATCCCGGAAAAACACGAACAACGATGCGCGAATCTGCTATGCCAGGTGAGGATCCAGAAACATTGAAATCACCCAAGGACGTAACCGAACCCTTTGTTTTATTGTCCGAAGCCACATGCACCCACAACGGCATGATGGTGGATGAACACGGTGAAATTTCTAACTAGTTTTGTTATTTAAGCGCCATCACGTCCGTGTCATAAAAGCGTAACATTATTGTAACATAAGGTTTTATGACTTAGATAAGATGTTCCTAAGATCTCGCTTACCTATCCTACACCCATTTTGATGTCACGAGGTTCCCCATTAGCGCCACTCAAGTCCTGATTAATCTTATTGGTTCCGTTGCCTTACTTCTGTGGGGTATGCGTATGGTGAGAACCGGTGTCACCCGTGCATATGGCGGTGGATTGCGCCAAGCAATCGGTAAAGGCGTCGCCAATCGATTGCGTGCTTTATGCGTTGGCGTTGGGGTAACTGCAATTTTGCAGAGCAGTACCGCAACGGCACTGATGATTTCATCATTTGCCGGGCGCGGATTAATTGCAACGGCACCTGCTTTGGCTGTGATGTTAGGGGCTGACATTGGCACCACCATGGTTGCCCAGCTTTTGTCTTTCGATATTTCATGGGCATCACCTTTGCTGCTAGCCGGTGGATTTGTCACTCATTCCATGGCAAGCAATACCCGCCCCCGCCAATTGGGCCGGACAGCCATGGGCTTGGGGATCATGTTGATGGCGCTAAAACTGATTGTCAGCACGGCCGAGCCGTTGCGGGAATCTCAGGTTCTGCATGATGTACTGATTTCGATTTCAGGTGATGCACTGATCGCTATTTTGATTGCGGCCTTACTAACGTGGTTAGCCCATTCCAGCTTGGCTGTTGTTTTGTTGATTATGTCGCTGGCCAGCAGCGGGGCTGTTCCGATTGAAGCGACGTTTGCGCTGGTGGTTGGGGCCAACATTGGCGGCACCATTCCTCCCATTGTCGCGACAATGGCTGAAGGCCCGGAAGGGCGACGTGTTCCTTTAGGAAACGCTGCGTTTAAACTCTTTGGTGCTCTGTTGATCCTACCTTTCATTAGCTTGATCAATCCGTGGATTGCTGAAGTATCCGATGACCCAGCCCGTATAGTTGTCAATTTCCACACCTTTTTTAATATAGCGATTGCTTGCATCTTTATTTTCTTCACTGACATTGTCGCTAGTCTGACTAAACAAATATTGCCCGACGTTCCACAATCGGACGACAAAATTAGGCCTAAACATTTAGATAAAAATGCATTCGAACTCCCCAATTTAGCTCTGTCATCAGCAACGCTGGAAACCCTTCATATTGGTGAAATTGTTGAAAATATGTTGCGCGAAAGTTTAGCTATTTTAGAAACGGAAAACGCCAGCCGCGCCAAAGTGGTTGCCCAAATGGATAACAACGTTGACCGTTTATATGAAGAAGTAAAACTATATGTCTCGAAGGTCATGCGAGAAGAACTGGATGAAACTGAAAGCTCCCGCGCCAGTGAAATTTTGACTTTTGCGACCAACTTAGAGCACATTGGCGACATTGTTGAAAACTTGATGGAAATGGCTCAGAAAAAAGACAAAAAGCGTATTCAGTTCTCAGAAGCCGGCCTTAAAGATTTAACCCAGCTGCACGAACAAGTGACAGAAAACTTGAAACTAGCACTTAGTATTTTCATGTCTGGTGACGTTAAATTGGCACGCCGGTTGTTGGCTCAAAAGCGGCAAGTCATTGCTTTAGAGCGGGTGAGTGCAGATCGGCACATGGCCAGACTTCGTGAAGGTCGGCCCGAAAGCATCGAGACCAGTGCGCTGCATATGGATATTTTACGTGATTTAAAACGCATTCATTCCCACGTTGTTGCTGTGGCATATCCAGTCTTAGAACGGGCCGGTGAATTGGAAGCGTTGCCGACAACAAGTGAATTAAAATAAGGCCCAAGCCTAAGCGAATGACTTACTCACTGGCTTTGCAATAATCAGTTCGACATCTAAATTGGCAATGCTTTCAGCAATTGCCGCAGATGGTTTTTCATCACACACCACATAGCTCAGTTGATCCATGTGATTAACCCTAACCGGCGCGCGTTTGGCGAACTTTGTAGAATCAGCTAACAAAACAGAGACTTTGGCTTGTATTAACATTTGCCCCCGAAGCTCAGCAATTTCACGTGAATAATCTGTTAGCAATGTCGATGCGTCTAAAGCGCTGGCACCAATAAAGCTGAAATCCGTTAAGTAGTTTTGCAGCATGGTGGTAGTATCGCGCCCTGCCGTTGCTCCTTCGTTGCCAATCATTTCCCCACCCAACAAATGAACCCGGTTGTCATTACGTCCAGCTAGCTTTCCAGCGACATGTAAGTCGTTGGTAAACACAGTCAACGATTGGCGCGGGATTAAGGCTTCAGCCAAACAAAGCGTTGTTGTTCCAGAATCAATAATCAACGACGCCCCATCACCAACCAATTTGGCAGCAGCCATACCAATGGCTTTTTTACCTTCACTGTTGACTTCCAACCGGGCTTCGAACTCAGGTTCCACCACGTCTATCAACAGTGCACCCCCATGGGTTTTCAGCAATCGATTGTCCGATGCAAGCTTGGTGATATCGCGGCGGATTGTTTCTTGGCTGACTTTAAGTTGGCGATGCAACTGGTTAACCGTCACAGCACCCTTTTCATCAAGTATATTCAAAATCTGGTTACGTCGTTGTTCGGCAAGCATTAAAAATCCTTCAGGTTTTATCGGGCAAC
>JAPKAX010000155.1 GCA_028825025.1 Rhodospirillales bacterium
GGGTTATTATAACCGGGATACGGCCAAGATTTAATCAAGCGCCAACCCGCCCCCTGCTTTTCTAATAAATGTGCATTACGTTCTTTTAATGGGACACCTAGAGCCTCAACCACGTCTTTGCTTTGCGTATGCACCCACATATGCGTGCTGTTCGACTCTTCTATATACTTTCGAACGTAATCCAATTCCTTTGGATGAAACAAGCTGATATCGCGTGATAAAGTTGCAACCCCATAGAGTTGATAGCGCATCAGTTTTGCATAGAACCCATTAGCAAGCGGGTCGAGAACCATGACACGGGCACCTTTTGGTAAAATGGATGCCATTTCAGTACCAACCTTTTTAACAAACTGTTTTGGTGCGCGAATATCAAATCGCAACTTAGGTGCGAACGCGACGGGTAATAAAATCAGCACAACGACAGCTAGCTTCGCTAAATACTTAGATGTATTCCCGAACTGGCCAACCAATTTTTCACGCCATAAAATGCTAAGCCCGTACGCCGCACAGAAAACTCCTAAATGCGCTAAGTGCATATTGTAGCGCCAGTATGACAATGCATTCGCCCCAGAATAACCATGGAAAATTGCCAAATAAACGAAAACAAGGAACAAATTATAACCAACAAACGTACATCCTGCGATCAGAACAAACCGATCAAATTGACTACGAATACGGAATAAGGCAACAATCGATAACGCTGACAAAACAAGCATCATCCCAAAATAGAACCCCTTCTTCATCATAATACTTGCAATCGTCAACAAGGTTTGCCCCATATGATGCCACTGCCAGTTATCGAAAGGCATAACGGAATGGCCCCCGCGATGGAAATGAGTTGAAGAGAACCAACCCCACAGCAAAAGAATAAAAATGCCAGGTAGTATCAGAGCTGGCATCAGCTTAAGGAATTTAGAAAGCTGGACATCAGGGTCGCGCAACACCGCGATTGATGTTCCCCCAAGCACACCAACAAACAAAACAATTGTTGCTGGTTTTAGGTTTAATAAAATCATTAGGACCAATCCGGCTTGAATGGCGAAGGTCCAAGCTTGAGTTTCATTGTTTTTAGAAAGAGCTTGAAGAATCATCCAACAAAGCACTCCCGAAAACGCAACCGCAGCAGCAACCGGCAAATCAGCGTAGGCAGTAAAAATCACTTTTTGAACAAATGCCGTACTAAAAATAGTGACCGTCATAAACCCAAGCGCACAAAGCCCCCAACTCGGATTTTTAGTCTGGTCTAACTTGGCACCGATACGAATAAGATCCATCGCAGCTAAACTCATAGAAATAAGCAGCATGATATGGAACAACGGTGCTGCCGCTTCCCGAAAGCTTCCAACAATTCGAGAGACCAAATAAGGAATTAATGAAGCCCCTGTTGGATAACCCGGGTAATCAGCCATAGGGACAGGCATCCCAATTCGTGCGAACATATCGTTTTCTAACAAATACCTAGGCACCAACAACCAATGGGAATATTCGTCCCATTGCGACGATGCCATGGATGAAATCAACAGGAGCAAAAGAGCGTTCATGGCAAGAATTTTGGCCGTTCCAGCAGGCAATAACCGCCTATCACGTCGCCATACATAAATCGTGCTTCCAGCGGCAACGACACCTAATGCTATGATAATATAAGTGAAAGGGATAAACGTTAAAGTGCCAACGGTGGTGAAAACAAGAGCCGTCACTGCCCACCCGACCATCAAATCAGCCGGTGCATATCGATTGCGCCCACCAACAGCAGCGCCAATGACGCTCATGCAATAGCTCAGCAACAATACGGCTGCTACGGTAAGCAGTTGTGTGGGGGTCGAGGTAAAGTAGGTGGTCAAAAATGTCATAAAAGTAGCCTAAATTATCGAGTAACCAAAAGCCCGATCATAATCAAATCCGGTCTTTGAATACAATGTTGTATTAAATGTATGATTAGCCGTCGGCTTCATCATTTATTTGCAAGGGAACTGTTGGGAAGTTCCGAATATCAAAATTCAGAAAAGAAATTATAAATTGCGAACCCAATATAATCGGCAAAGCCGCTAATACAACGGTTCCTGCTGATGCAGGGACGCCGCTGACGGAGCTTTCATACCAATGCATTCCCCCAAAAATAAGGCCAAACCACAATAGCATTTTACCAAGTAAAAATTGCAAACTAGTTAAGCCAAAATCACGTAGAAAATAATTAAAATAAATTCGTTTGCAGGTGTTGATCATATGTTTTGCAAAAAATTCTGGAATAACTTTGGGAATGTTAATGCCGCTGACCTCTGAGCCATAGGTAGCATCCATGGAAACGTCTTTAACAACGGCTCCAATCATCCCTAGTCGAAACAGCATGTCAGATTCAAAAAAATAGCTTTTTGATATCCGCGCAAACGAAAGGCGCTCAGCTGCAGTTTTATGGAGGGCTGTAAATCCATTGGTTGGATCGAATATTGCCCAATAGCCGCTTGATAGTTTTGACAAAAATGACAAACAAACATTGCCAAAAATTCGGGTCTTTGGCATTGCAACTACAGCTTCTATTTTATGAAATCGGTTCCCTTTAACGTAATCTGCTTTTTTATCCAAAATTGGGGCGATCATTTTAGGGATTAGCTTTGGATCCATTTGCCCATCCCCATCCATTTTAACCAAAATATCATGCCCGTCTTTTAAGGCTTGTTGATACCCCGCAACCATGGCCCCACCAACGCCGGTATTTACATCTTGGCGAATGACACGTACCCGTTTATCGGTGCAGTTTTCGTGTACATAATCGCCCGTGTGATCGGGGCAAGCGTCATCAACAACGTATACGGCATGGACTTCCGCGCCAATGTTTTCAATGACCGGCAGAATATGAGCGGTTTCGCGGTAACACGGCAAAATAACCGCAATCGAATGCGATGGCTTTTTTGTAGCCGATTTAGAGGTCGCGGCACTTGTTGATTTTGCCATTCGAATAACTGGCTTTCAGTGTTGAACAGATAACCAACAATAATAATCAGCCCGCTTACAAGCAAGCCCAGTTATTTAGTAGGCTTTCAAACAAAGGGAAAATGAAATGAAGTTTGCCAGCTATAACATCCAATATGGAACCGGCAAAGATGGCCGTATTGATTTAAACCGGATTGCAGCCGAAGTTGGTGATGCCGACGTCATTGCCTTGCAAGAAGTGGATCGCTTTAACTCAGAAACACAGATGTCGGATCAAGTAGCTGAGCTGGCAGAATTATTCCCCAGTCACTATTACGCATACGGCCCCGGAGTTGATATAGATGCAAGTTTCCATGATGCATCTGGAAAGCTCAACAACCGCCGCCGTCAATTTGGTAATATGCTGCTCAGCAAAACACCGATCATTTCCAGCCGAAACCATTTGTTACCTAAATATGGCATGAACACGTTAATGTCACTTCAGAGATCCGCCCTCGAAGGGGTGATTGAATGTGAACTCGGGCTAATGCGGGTCTACAGTGTGCATTTGGGTCATGCCGCAGCTCCCGAACGGCGCAGACAAATTCGAAGCCTGTTAAAAATCATCAAAAAATGCGCCCAACGAAGGTGGCGCATGGAGCGGTAAAGCTGCTGGGCGTCATTGGACCGCCGATGGATCAATGCCGCCAATGCCATCAGCCGCGCTGCTTATCGGGGATTTTAATTTAGAGCCTGTCTCTAAAGAATACGAACAATTGGTTGGCCCCATCGACAATGAATATGGCCGCATAACTCGAATTGATGGCTTAGTTGATATTTGGACTGAGTTAGGCCACGCGCTTGACGGCCCTGAAACAAAAACATGCCCCGCCAACAAGCCCAGCAATACTGACACCCGGATCGATTATTGTTTCACAACTACAGACTTGGCCGAAAAAGCCGTTTCCATGCATGTTGACCAAAGCGCCAAAGGCTCTGACCATCAACCGATCACTATTGAGTTTAAAGCATAAAAAAACTGCCGCACCATACGCACCACCGCTTTTTTGATTCAAAGTCTATGCATTCGGCTTATTTAGACCCAGTAGGTGCCATCATTTTATCTGCTGTCTGCATCATTTTCGAATTCATGTCATAAGCCCGATGCGCCTTTATCAGGTTTGTAATTTCCTCAATCGGATTCACGTTAGAGGTTTCAACGAAGCCTTGTAACACGGAACCGCCACCGCCTTCCCCCGGGTTGATTATAACGGGTTCACCTGATTGTTCGGATGCCAAAAATAAGTTACTACCAATCGCCTTCATGCCACCGTCATTCGGAAAAAGGGCAACCTGAATGTTGCCAATAGTGGAAGGCGTTAATTGGCCTGCTATTTTAGCTGATACACCACCCGTTGCATTTACCGTAATTTTTTGTGCATTTGCAGGAACTGAAATTGCCGGCTGTAAGGGATAACCATCTTGGTTAACTATTTGACCTTCTGGTCCTATCTGAAAGTTACCATCGCGGGTATACGCTATTTCACCGTCAGGCATTTGAATTTGAAAATATCCACCGCCTTGAATTGATAAATCAAGCGGGTTATCCGTCCCTTTCATAAAACCCTGTTCTGAAACCCGATAGGTTGCAGCCGCTTGTACACCAAGCCCAGACTGAACACCGCCTTGCATATTTTCGCCAGCGGAAGACTGTCTCATATCAGGGCGCGAACTCGTTTTATAAATAAGGGCGTTAAACTCCATCCGGCGGCGCTGGTATCCAGTGGTGTTCATGTTTGCTAAGTTGTTGGCAATCACTTCTGTCCGTCGCTCCTGCGCTAACATTCCTGAAGATGCGATTTGTAAGGCCTGCATTTTTCCCGTCCTTTAACTTATTTTGTGTTCAAGGAGCAATCTGCATTTTCCACAACCCAGATTGATCTGAACAAGACAATGCATTCTACGTGCCAGTTTTACTATTGTTTATTATCAATATGTTAAACTGGATTAACAGGTTTTATTTTGATGAAAACTGTCTTTACATGCCTTCACGGCAAGTCTTGCCCGGCAGTTAGGTCACTGGCCTTCGCACTACCACGCCATCATTAAAATCAAAACAATCAATGGCATTTATCTATGCGCCAGGATCAAGTACAGTATTCTGATCGTTTCTCTTCACCTTTTTGCTCACGGTATAACCTTTTTTTGTCGAACCCACGAAAGATTAACTATAAGTTTAAATTATGGCGGAAAATGGACCAAACCTTAGCAATTTATCACAGGGTGCCGAAAAGAATGGCCCCGGCCCTGCTGGAATCACTCCTCGCCCAGGGCAAATTGTCTGTGGCAATATTGATATGCGCATCGATAACCAAGGGTTATGGCACTATCAGGGATCGCCAATTGGCCGCATCCAACTGGTTAAGCTTTTTTCCACCGTATTGCGCCGCGACGATGTTGGGGATCATTGGCTGATCACCCCGGTTGAAATGTGCCGAATCCAAGTTGATGATGCTGCTTTTATGGCCGTTGAATTAACGCAAACAGGATCTGGGCAAGACCAATCTTTAAGCTTTCGTACCAACATTGATAAAACATATACCTTATCGGACCAATATCCTTTACGCATAGAAATTAACCCGACGACGGATGAACCCTCCCCTTATATCGAACTTGATCACGGATTAGAGGCTAAAATATCACGTGCGGTATTTTATCAATTGGTCGATCTGGGTATTGCAGAGACGGTCGAACAAGATCACATATACGGGGTATGGTCGGCGGGGCACTTTTTCCCAATCGGTAACGCAGAAGATATAGAGGCAAGCTGAACGTGATGGACCACCGTTTTATTCGCAACAGACTGGGCATACACAAGCCAAATACGGAAATTGTCAGGGAAGACCATAATTTAAACCCCGGCATGGACCCGGATGGCCCACTAACCGCTGCGGCTGTGTTGGTGCCCTTAGTTTTGCATGACGAAGGAATAACAGCTCTTTTCACCCAACGCACCAAACGCATGACCAAACATTCAGGCCAAATAAGCTTTCCGGGGGGGCACGTTGATGATGTAGATATTAATGCAGAAGCAACCGCACTTCGTGAAACTGAAGAAGAGGTTGGAATTGACCGCGCACATATTGAGATCATCGGAAGGCTCGATTGTTATGTCATCCGCACAGGTTTTTTAGTTACCCCCGTCGTCGGGCTTCTGAAACCACCGTTTAATATTACCCCCGATGACCACGAAGTGGACGAAGTTTTCGAAGTTCCTCTTCATTTTTTGATGGACCCTAAAAACCATGAACGCCATAGCCGCGAGCTCAACGGCCAAAATCGAGAATATTATGCCATGCCCTACAAAGATCGCTATATTTGGGGTGCCACGGCAGGTATGCTTGTAAATCTGTACGATATTTTAAACGCACCAGCGGAGATCAACGCATGATACGGGTTCTGCTAACTTATATTTTACCATTAGCCCTACCAACAGCCGTTTATATTACTTGGATGTACTATTTGCGCCATCGCTCTAAAGCGCGCGGCGATGAATTGCCAGAGATCAAAAGCACCGGCATTTTTGTGTCGATTTTGGTTGGTGTTGTGTTGATGTTCGCAGGACTTACTTATATCGCCATGAACAGCGGCGCACCTCCGGGGGATGGGGGTTACGAAGCTCCGCGCTTAGAAAATGGTAAAATTACCGACCCGAAATTTAAATAGTAAGTAATGCCATGACAAACCCCGAAATAAATTTAAGCGAAATTCCGTTGATCGGCATTGAAGTCAGAACCAATAATGGATCAGCAACAGACATCGCGGATCTGTGGCAAAAATTTTATGCCAACGGTATTCAAGATCGCATTCCCAATTGCATCGATACCCGTATTTTTGGATTATATAGCAGCTACGAATCAAACCACACGGGCGACTACAGCTATCTAATTGGCTGCCCGGTTAGTGACTTGGAAAACATCTCCCAAGGGTTGGTTGGGCGCTTGATACCGGCCCAGAAATATTACGTAGAAACAGCCCAAGGAACATTACCCGACGCAATCATAGAAGCGTGGCAAATGATTTGGCGGAGCGACATCAAACGCACTTTTAAATTTGACTTCGAACTTTATGACGACCGCGCAAGTGATCCCAGTTATGCAGAAGTCGATATCTTTATTGCCACCGCATAGCAAGAGGGGGGGGTCCGTGGCAAACATCGATAAGCATCTTGAAGCCCACGGGAAATTACCCACCGTTGAATGGCTTCATGCACCCGAAACAAAAGCCCTTATAAATGCCCTAACAAGTGAAGGGACGGAAGTTCGTTTTGTTGGTGGCTGCGTACGCGATGCATTGCGATATCAAACATCCAACGACATCGATTTAGCCACACCAGACCGCCCTGAAAAAGTTATGGACTTGTTAATACATGCGGGGATCAGAGCAATCCCTACGGGCATTGAGCACGGAACTGTAACGGCTGTGGTTGATGGTAAATCGTTCCAAATCACAACATTACGCGTTGACCTAAAAACCGATGGTCGGCGCGCCGTTGTTGGCTTTACAGATAGCTGGGTGATCGATGCTAAGCGCCGCGATTTCACTTTTAATGCTTTATCAGCAAACATTGACGGTGACGTTTATGACCCTACCAGTGGGCTTTGGGATTTGGCCCATGGCCAAGTCCGCTTTATTGGCAATGCCCATGATCGCATAGCTGAAGATTATTTGCGCATTCTCAGGTACTACAGATTTTTTGGTGCACTAGGACGCCCGCCCCTCGACATTGAAGCTTTGGCAGCCATTCGCTTTCATGCGAAAAGCCTAAAGAAATTATCAGGCGAGCGCATCCGAAACGAATTATTTAAAATCCTGTGCGTTCCGGACCCGGCTGAAATTCTTGTTA
>JAPKAX010000156.1 GCA_028825025.1 Rhodospirillales bacterium
GTTGTTGCCGAGATACTTCTTAATAGTCGTTACGAGCCGATGTTCTAAGCTGGTTTTGTTTTATAAGGTTCACCATTGTTTAGCGAATGACTTAATAAGAACGAATAATGCAGAAGCTACTATCTGAAGCCTCCGTTGTTGGGAAAGAATATTGGGCAGAGAAAGGTAATGTTAAACTCTTAATGTGGAACAAATTCGTGCCCGATATACCGGTTAAAAAAGGTGTGATCGTCTTTGTGCATAGCTCATCTATGGCCTCTCAGCCGACATTTGATTTGTATGTTGATGGGCGGCCTTTCAGCTCCGCAATGAATTATTTTGCCTGTCTTTGTTTTGATACCTGTTGTGTTGATATGGAAGGCTATGGCCGTTCGTTAAAGCATCGCGACATCATGTGCGAGGTTGCAAACGGTCTTGAAAAGATCAGTCAACAAGCCGATTGTGGCATCGACTATCCAAGTGAGGATAATTGGTGCCAAATTGTTGGTAAGCCCAGGACAAAACCGAAGGAACCACAATGACTAAACTACACTATACCCGGAGCCGTGGACGTGCGGAAACGACTCGATGGATGCTGGCGGTTAATCAAATCCCTTTCGAAAACATTGTGATTGATATGCCTGAAGAACTTGACGCATTACGGGCCACAGGTAAGCTTCCCTTTGATCAAATCCCACTGCTTGAAATTGACGGTCACAACCTAAGTCAGTCCTCTGCAATGATCCGTTACCTCGCCCGCCGTGGCGATTTTTATGGCGATACGGAAACCGACGCGCTTTGGTGCGACTTGATGGCGGGTGCCGTTGCTGATTTTTCAGAAACGGGCCTAAAAGCCATGTTTCAGCCCACAAATGAGACTGCCATCAGTGAACAACAGGCTGCTTTCGCAAAGTTTGCGCCGTGCTTTGAAGCGCGCCTCAAGGAAAATAGCACTGGTTTTTGCGCCGGAACACGCTTGTCATTCGCTGATGTTATTTTGGCGGAAGCCTTAAGTTTATATTTAGAATGGATACCCGATATTCTTGAACCCACCCCCTTGCTAAAGGCTTTGAACGAAACCGTTCTGAGCCAACCCGGCATTAAGGCCTACTTAACCTCCGACCTTCGCTACCCTAAGCCCGACAATGCGTGTGTCATCGACATCGCCCGCGTTTTGCAACGCTCCCTCCCCCCGCATTTTCCAGACCCAAACCAGTTCGTTGTGCCGTCATAAGGGCCCAGAATAACGGAATTCATAGGATACTTGCTGAGCTCTGCGCATCGATCATCGTCGTTATGGGTATGTATACGTTGCATCGTGAGTGGTGCATTAGTGTAGATGGCGTGCCAGTCACCTTACAAATCTGGGGTAGCTGCACCACCTGAATTGTATATAGACATTAGGGTGTTGCCATCGTTATCCCACAAATTACCTGTACGGTAAGGATAGCACCCGCACCTATTCACCATTGGAACGGCGGAAGTGATGCCATCTGATTTTTTTTATTGCCCATCCAAAACTATATTTCATGTAGATAAGATATTGTAATGGATTCTGGAAACAGAACTGAAATAATATGTCTCATTGAAAAATAATAGATGTTGACCTTATGCGCCTTTCAACGATCTAAGACAGATTTAGGAATTAGGTAGATTGGCGGGGCCGGCAGATAACCCTCTGCATGGTGAGCTGTCAAACAAATGTAAACTCGTCTCAGTTTGGGGCCAATGTGTCTCTATTTGCGATTGCGTTCAGCGGTTGTGTCATTGGCGTAATGACATTATGCCTAGCATTGATCGGGTATTTCGTTGCCATCATGCCGGCCTAATAAGAGGTCTTTTGGTAATTGAAGCCTTGTTACAGTCATTTATGTATCTTTGTTTTGTGAAAACCGTCGTATTCTAAAGGCATCAATTGGCAGTTCGATATCACCCCCATCAATGAGATCTGTAATAATTTTACCGACAAGAGGCCCAAGAGCAAAGCCATGAGCAGAGAACCCGAACGCGTGGTAGACCCCGTTAGCACTGCCGGCTCCAATTACTGGGATGTTGTCCGGCATTACGCCTTCGATACCCGCCCATGATCGGACGATGGTAGCATGTCGCATGATGGGAAACATAGCCGTAGCCGCGCACGCATTTTTTGCCAAACCGTTAAAACTTAAATGAGTATTGTTTTGCTCTGGCTCAGCGCGCCCCTGATATGCGCCACCCATCATTACTGTCCCGTTATCGAATTGTTTGAACGACAACGCGCGGCCTTGTGATCCAACGACCGGTTTCACAAAGCGGGGCATTCGCGCTGTAATCATGAGCATTAAAGCCTGTGCTTCAACAGGTGCATAATCTCCCAGCTGAGCCGCAATGGAACCGCCCCAGGCTCCCGCGCAGTTGACAATAATCGGTGCTTCAATTTTTACTGAAGGCGATTTCACCAGCCAATTCGTGCCATGGCGGACTATTTCATTTACGGGCGTTTGTTCGAATATACGCACACCCATAGAAATAGCTTTGCGTTTAAATGCCGTTACGGTTCTGTAAGGGTTCGCATGTCCATCACCATTTACATACAATCCGCCGATACAATGAGAGGCGACGGCAGGTAACAGTTCCCTAAGCTGTTTTTGATCAATGATTTCCTCATGTGAAAAACCGATATCTTGAACGGTTTTGGCCCGATTTTTTAGGGCGCTAAGTTCGGCATCGTTTTCCGCAACTTTGATTTGCCCGAGGCTTTCAAAACCACAATCGTCATCGACTAAATCTTCGATGTTACGCCAAATCGATAAAGCGGTATCGGCCAGTGGTAGTTCTGGCAACGCGCGACCAAGACGCCGTACTCCTCCTGCATTAACTCCGGATGCATGCCGACCAACATAATCCTTTTCCAATACAGCGCAATTGATCCCACGCATCGCCAAATACAGTGCCGTCGCGCAACCATGCAAACCACCACCAACGATAATCGCGTCAGCCGTCTGTTTGCTTGTGCTCATCAATTAGGTGTCTTCGGAAGCAAAGGTGGAAAGATTAGCGAGTTCTGCCAGCATCAAAGGTTTTACCGGCGGCCGTAATCGGAGCTGCTCAAGCTCATTAACAGAAATATTTCGGGCCTCTGCAATCAATTCACTGACGCTCAAACTACAGAACCGCCCTTGGCAAGGTCCCATACCGCATCGGGTGAAACTTTTAAGTTGATTTGGTCCAGCACAGCCTAGTGATACAGATGCTCGAATTTTGCCAGCGGTTACTTCTTCGCACCGACAAACCATAGTTGCGTCATCAGTAGGAATTCTAAACTGGACCGCAGGGCGGAACATTGCATCCAAAAAGGGCCGTATCCGCATTTCGTGAGCAAGGGCATGTCGGGTCGGTAGCACGTTGATGTCGCGTTCCTGTTTTTTTATTTTGTTGGTTGTGTATAAGGCTTGATATGCCGTTATCCGGCCCTGGTACTCAGCAGCGATGGCACCGCCAATCCCCCCGCCATCACCGGCAATGGAGATGCCGGGAACGTTTGAGCTTCCCCATTCATCCGTTGAAGCGTGCCAGCAAAGTTTCTGTTCATTCCAATGATACACGCATCCAGAAGCCATTGCTAAGTTTACATTCGGGACCACGCCTTGGTGTAAGAATACATTCGAGGTTTCAATCCGATGCCACTTATTCTGGACCAAATATTCAATGGCTTCAGTGCTATTTTTACCGGTTATTTTTAAATCATCAATGCCTTCGATGAAGAGTGTCCCAGATGATTTTAAAGCTTTTATCCACTTCCAACCTTTCATAATTGAGCCTAAATGGGATAAAGCGCCGGGCAAATGAGGTAGGGCTTTTAACCGGTTGGATTTCGGTGTTGTATCCAAGATCGCACGGATCGGGACACCCGCTTTCAAGTATTGATACGCAATCAAATACAAAAGTGGTCCCGTTCCTACGAATACCGCATTTGAAAACGTGATGCCCGATGATTTGAGTAATATTTGAGCGCTGCCTGCGGTCATGACCCCGGGCAACGTCCAGCCCGGAATTGGGAACGGGCGTTCTTGAGCGCCGGTTGCAATGATGACTTGGTCCGCGGTTAATAAATGTGCAGCCCCATCTTTGGAAATACCAATTTCACGTTCCGGTGAAACTTGCCAAACGGTCGCTCCGCTGACGTGATCTACATTGCTTGCCGCGAATGCACCGGCTAGATTTTGACCCTTATAATAATCGTCTCCAAGGATGGTTCTATCTTTAATGGATTGGCGTGTAATCCCTCGGTAGATTTGACCACCGACTTCGGGCTGCTCATCCACGATCAATACATCGGCACCATGTGCCGATGCAACAGTTGCTGCTGCCATACCTGCCGGACCTGTACCAATGATAGCGATATCGTAATGATCTTTCATTGTGTATCCTCTTCGTCGGAAAGAAAAACGCCTGTATCTCCGGCACCAAGTTGGCGCTTAACGCGCATGCCGTTTTCAACATACGTCATGCACGCTTGTTTATTTGGAACCCCGTCAATTTCCACCAAACAGTCGAAGCAAATCCCCATCATGCAAAAGGGCCCTCTAGACGTGCCAGTAACGGCTGTGGTACGAAAAGCTAAATGGGTTTGGCGTAATAACGCAGCGGCAACGGTTTCTCCTTCATTGGCCTGCAGGGTTTGACCATCGAACTTAATGCTTACTTTGGGAGACGGGTTCATCTCAATTTCATGCATGAGCCATTTCCTTTTTAAAGCGGTTGGTGCGCAAAGGAGCTAGTGAAGTAGGTAAGGTTCCTTCTTTTATGTACTTGGGGACCTGTAAGGCATGAGCTGCTGCCAAAGTTACTCCGCTATGGCATACAGCTGCAAAAGCACCGGGGTGCTGCTCAGACTGTTCGTAAATAGGGTATCCGTCTGGTGTCATAATTCGAAGTGCGCTCCATGCCCGAACGATGCGTGCGTTGCCCAGATGTGGAAACATTTGTACGGCGCGGATGGCCATCTTATTTAGGATAGGGGTGGACATGCCGACATCCAGACCAGCATCTTCGTGGGAATCTCCAATTTGTACGCTGCCTTCGATGGTTTGGCGAATTTTGGAGAGGGGCATCGTCAAAAAGGGTTTTAGTCTTTCTGTCACAAGTATTTGACCTCGATCAGGATGAACAGGTATGTCCATGCCTACTTTATTGGCCAAGTTCTGAGTGCCAAGGCCTGCCGCAAGGATAACCCGGGCACTATGGAATTCGCCTTTTTTCGTCTTGGCTGTAAAGGACGAACCTTGGGAGACAATATCGTTAACCGGTGCATCTGAATTGATAACACCTCCCATACTTTTAAAGCTTTGATGAAGGCCCCTAAGTAGATTCAATGGGTTTGCATGACCGTCTCCTGAAAAATAGCACCCGCCAGCGACGTCTGGGCTCAAACCGGGTAACAATTCAGCCATTGATTTTTGATCGAGCATTTCAAATTTCACGTGCGGAGAGTGGGATTGTAATTTTTCCATCTTTTGACGTTTGGCCGCGAACTCTTTATCATCAACGCATATTTCTGCACCACCGGGACGTTGATAACCAACGTCAATTCCAGTAATTTCCGATATCAAGTTACTGAGACCAGCCCAAGTTTCTGCAGACTCCCATGTCCAATGTGCGTAAGGTGAAAAGTCGATCCCTTTGCTTTGGACCCATACCAGACCAAAATTCCCTCGGGTTGCGCGAAAGGCAATATCGCCTTCATCCAAAATTAATGTCGATAATCCTTCGCGCTGTAATCCAAAGGCCAATGCTGAGCCGACAAGGCCACCTCCAACAACGATTGCATCGTAAGCAGGGCTCATTGGAAACGTTCGGTTCTATAAGGTTGCAAGTCGATATTCGGTGTTTGCCCGCTGACCAGTTCCGCAACAATACGTCCCGTATTTGGTGCCATACCAAATCCATAATGGCTGTGGCCAAAAGCCGAAAACAAATTAGGTTGTCCCACAACTTCTCCCAAACAGGGCAAGCTGTCGGGAAACGAGGGGCGCGTCCCCATCCATTCAATACCGTTATCAACATTGATGTTTGGAAAAAGGTTGGTTGCTAATCGTTTGAAAACTTTAGCGCGGCGGTAATCTGGTGGGGCATCAAGGCCCGCAAACTCGGCGGTCCCTGCGCAGCGAACGCCGGCTTGCATGGAGCTGGCTACAAATTTGCCTTCAGTGTCCATAATCGAGTTATTTACGGTAATGTTTGGGTCTTTAAAAACAACGTGATATCCGCGCTCTGCTTCTAAGGGGAGTTTGATACCCAACGGTGCTAATAAACGTGCGGACCAAGCGCCGGCTGCGATCACTAATTTATCTGCACTCATTTCACCGTTTTCAGTATGCAATCGCCAACTTCCATTTTCTGTTGGTGAAATCTGCTTCACAGCCAATTGTTTGTAAGTTGCCCCCATGGATAGTGCTTTTTCAAAAAGAGCTTTTCCTATTGCACCGGGGTTCAGCGCGCGGGCTTGCCCTTTGATCAGTACGGCAGATTTGTAATCTGGCGAAAGGGCAGGTTCAATTTCATGTAATTCACCCTCATTGACCACTTGCAACGGAACATCGCGTTCGGTGCGCATGCGCCAACCAAGTTGATTTAAATTTACTCCTGTTGGGCTTTTGTAAACATGGACGTAAAGGGAATCACGGAGCAAGTCTTCATGCCCCGTGCCATCTAAATGGCGTCGGTACAAGTCGACATTAGGCCGATTAAGAGCGCTCATTGCATCACCAATCATAGGTAAATTTTCGATGTTCCCGGCACGCAAAAATTTGATGACCCATGGCATAAACTTAAACAAATATCCCCATCGGAGCGCAATCGGCCCTTCAGGGTCGAGGGTCCATTTTGGGATATCTTTCCATAACCCCGGAGTGGATTGGGGCACGCAGCTCCACGGAGAAATGACGCCCGCATTTCCATGGCTGGCCCCTTCAGCAGGACGGTCACGGTCAATGATATTGACCGCATACCCTTTTTCAAGAAGGGAAAGGGCCGTACAAATACCGACAATTCCTGCACCAATAATTGTAACCCGTTCAGGTTTGATTTTAGGCATGGTTAGACTTTCGATTCAATATTTTTCAGGCCTCCATTGGCCCGGAAATTAATTCACAGAGTTGGCTAATGCCGTTTTTCCTAAGATTTATAACAGCATCCACAATAGATATCGCGCGATCAGATGAGATGCGATTATCTGCAAGTGTCAGAAATTTGTTAGTCAGGTCAGTGCGGTTCGTTGGTCCACCAGGTTCACCCCACGGGGTTTCAATAAATACTTGATACTCCTTGGACTGCGATTTGATCGTCAAGCGCGCAGGAACCATTGTTGGGAAACAGTTTGCTAATTTTTCGTTACAAACGACGGTGACTTTGTTTGCGAAATTAATAGCTGCTGTATCATGCAAACAGCGTACGCTCATCGGCATCAGAGCAGCCCCACCTTTTGTTGCGGTAATACCCAAACAATAGGGAATGCTGTATTGGGCGCTTTCTGGTGAGGCAGGATCGGCTAGATTATTGAGGCTAGCCGCTTGAAGGAATGTTTCAACATGAACTGAATCTATCGCCTTTGCACTGAGGTCGTGATCCTTCATCACTTGCAATAAGCCTTCCACGGCGGAGTGTATCCAACGGCATGCTGAGTAACGTTTATAGTAAGTCTGCATAATTTGGTAATCAATACCAAGGCCGGATATTGCAAAACCCACTTTAAAACGCTCGTCGATATCAAGAGCATCTCGGCAACCTGTAAATCCGTTAGCCGCCAGTTCAACAGCGGTCATGCCTG
>JAPKAX010000157.1 GCA_028825025.1 Rhodospirillales bacterium
ATCGGAACCGGTGGTGTAACTGGTGTTTACTACCCAACAGGTCAATCGATTTGTCGTTTGGTAAACAAAGGCAAAAAAAGCCATGGCGTTCGTTGTTCTGCAGAATCCACTGGTGGTTCGGTTTACAACATCAACACCATTCGGGCTGGAGAATTAGACATGGGCGTTGCCCAGTCTGATTGGCAGTACAATTCATATAATGGTACATCAAAGTTCAGATCGCAGGGCGCATTCAAAGATTTGCGTGCTGTATTCTCTGTACATGCTGAGCCTGTAAGTATTGTTGCCCGTAAAGAATCTAACATCAAAACAGTGGCTGATCTTGTTGGAAAACGGGTTAACATTGGTAACCCCGGTTCAGGCACAGAAGCTACTTGGGGTGTCATGTGGGAAGCTATGGGTCATAAAAATTCTGATCTGAAAATAGCAGCTCAAATGAAGTCTGCTGAAACACCTAGTGCTCTTTGTTATAACAAAATTGATGCGTTCTTCTGGTTGGTGGGTAATCCATCTACTTTGAACAAAGAAGCAGCAACAACATGTGATGTTGTTTTTGCCAATCTTGACCATCCTGCAATTGTCGCCATGTTGCCCTTTGCTGCGGCGACGCAAGGTTTCTTCCTTGTGCGGTGTAAGGCTTGGGAAATTGTTGCCTTGCTATTAAACGCATTTACTTTGTTTCGACCTGGCTATTGGATGGATCAGATGTATCCGCCCTTGTTTGAAGCACCTGCTGCGGGCATTTATGAGGTTGTTAAATCGTTGCCAGAAAATTCACAAATTAGAGTGCGTATTGTGGGCATTGATTTTGATGAAAAGAAAATTGATAAAATCATCATGCTTCCGGTTGGCCCGAACGGTGAAGGTAAAGACCGATTGGCTAACTCTGCCGGACTTAAACTGCGCAATGAAGGCGGCAAGTTAATTATTGATCAGGTGGCCTTTGATGGACCAGCCGATAGACAAGGCTTGGGTGAACTAGATACAGGTGAAGTTGCTAATGTTATTGTATCATCAGGTAGTCCGGCAAAGCAGTGGATGTATATACCTGCGTTGTTCATAATGTTCTTTGTGATCATGTTGCAACGTCGCCGTAAAACTTCAGAATCTTCAGCTTAAGGGAGCGCAATCCATGTTTAAAAATGTTTTGTTACCGATTGATCTTGATCAGGAAAGTTCGTGGAAAAAGGCGTTACCATCGGCGCTTGAGTCTTGTCGAGCGTCGGGGGGGTGGGTTACATATACTTACCGTTGTTCCTGATTTTGGCATGAGTATCGTTGGTCAATTTTTCCCTGAAGGGTTCGAGAAAAAATGGTCAAAAAGATTTTACAAAAGCTTCACGAATTTGTTGATGCTAACGTTCCAGCCGAAATGAAAGTTCAGCATATTGTTGGGGAAGGTAATGTGTACGAAGTTATTTTATTGATTACTGATAAAATCAATGCGGATGTGATTGTTGTCGCAGCACACCGGCCTGAATTGAAAGACTATTTGCTTGGTCCTAATGCGGCACGAGTTGTTCGGCACGCAAAATGCTCGGTAATGGTCGTTCGTGAATAAATCTACATAAAATTGCACTAAAAAAGCCGCTGAAACTTGAGTTTCAGCGGCTTTTTATTAGATTGTTAAGATCGTCTTACTTGGTTTTAAGGTACTCGATCAAAGCTTTACGGTGGCTTTCTTTTTTAAGACCGTTGAATGACATTCTTGTTTTCTTGATAAATTTCTTTGGTTTTTTAAGGAATGCGTCCAAGTTTGCTTCCGTCCAAACCAAGCCTTCATCTGCTTTGGCCTTCAATGCTTTCGAGTACTTAAACTTCATGGCACCTGCTTTGCGGTCAACAATACCTGCTAAGTCAGGGCCTACGCCATTTTTACCAAACTTGTGGCAAGCTTTACACTTCTTGAATATCTTTTCGCCAACAGCTGCGTATGCACTTGTTGTACTTACGCCAGATGAAACAGTGATTGCAAAGCCGATAGCGGCTAAAGCGATTAATTTATTAATCTTCATTTTTAAAACTCTCCACTCGAATGAAACAATGGTTTCTTCTGATCTAATTAAAAACCAAATAAATATAGTTCCTTTGATAAACACCCTTAAGCGGCACTTTCAAGTTAAATCCTCATGTACATCATTTAGATGTAAACTTTACCGTTAAGGGTGACCTGAATCACGGCTGTATGAGTTCACGCCAAATTGAAAATTCTTCCCGGAACAATTCAAGTGACTCCCATACGCGGCGGAAATCGACATTTGTACGCGATTCTTCCGTGACCACATCACGCCAAGCTCTGCGCAATTGGTCTAAGACTTCTGTGGGCCATGTTTGTAAATTGACGCCAGCGCCAACTAGCTGTTTTAACGCATTGAATTGTATGGCTTCGCTTTGGGCTAAACTGTGGCGTACATTATCGCCACAAACGGCTTCTAGTTGTGATTTCTGCGCTGTTGATAAAGCTTCCCATGCATCAAGATTAATCATCAGTTCGAACAAGGTTGCGGGTTGATGCCAGGTTGGGAAGTAATAGTTATTCGCCATCTTATGGATGCCAAGTTGTAAATCTACAGCGGGTTGAAAAATTCAGCAGCGTCAAGTGCTTCAGATTCAAACGCGATCAAAACATCGCCATCTGAAAGGATTTGTGTTTCAACCCCTAGCTTTTGCATGACCTTGGCACCTAATCCAGAGATCCGCATGCGTAAGCCTTTAAGGTCTTCTGTTGTTTGTATTTTTTTCTTAAACCAGCCCGATGCTTCTGACGCAGACATTCCACAAATTAAGCTATGAATACCTCGTTTGTGGTAAATTTTGTTGTAGATTTTTTGACCATCAGAAAAATAGAACCAAGCCATATACTCACGTGCTGTTGGCCCGAACGGAACAGATGAAAATAAGCTGAGTGCCCTGACTTTATCGGCCCATTCAGCAGGGCTCGTGAAAGCGGCATCAATGGCTCCTGAACGAACGGCATCAAACATTTGCTCCGGTTCGACTAATGTTCCAGGGTTATGAAACTTGACTTCGAACCGCCCATCCGAAACGCGCCAAACTTGACGCTCAACCCGTTTTGCTAAATCCCCAAGCAGCGGTATTGATGAGCCATAAGCACTGGCCATTCGCCATTGGGTAATTTGGATGTTTTTATCTATTAATTTAGGGCGAGCCGCCTTTATTTGTGGTACCCGAGTTTCGGACAATGTTTTTATGCGGTTTTCAACAACTGGCATTGTCGGCGTGTTGTTGCTTATGGGGTGTTGGACAAATCCTGGTATCTGTTCAATTAGTTGCGGGCCGATGACAGATGCCCCAATAACGGCCCCTGTTACGGCTCCAAATATTGTACCAATTATAAGATTGCGCACGATTGTAGTCCCTTAACACCATCATCTACTTCGATTTTATAGCATGATAAACACGTGTAAGCGACAACGTTCACACAGGTTCCCAGCCCCCATATTTATACCGGATAATACCTGCTCGTTGTATTGACGTATTCTCACAGAAACTTATATATCGCAACAATGAGGCTCAGTCATCAGCACTTATGCTGTTTGCCTGCTATCTGAAAGACATTTATTTCACACAAGGACCTAAATATGACAAACCGAGTATCTGTAGGAAACTTAAGTGTATCCGAGGTTTTGCACACATTTATTTGTAAAGAAGCGCTTGTGGGTTCGAACATTGAACCGGTGGAGTTTTGGGCTGGGTTTAGCTCTCTTATTCATGATCTAGCTCCAAAAAACCGGACCCTTATTGCTGAACGACTGAAATTACAAAATCAAATCAACACTTGGCACAAAAAGCGACAAAACAAAGCTGTTGATATAGGGGAATACAAAGCATTCCTCTCTGAAATTGGATACTTGGTGCCTGAAGGCGATTCTTTTTCTGTTGGCACAGACCTTGTTGATGATGAAATAGCCCATATTGCAGGTCCTCAGTTGGTGGTTCCTGTAACCAATGCCCGTTATGCTCTAAATGCGGCAAATGCGCGTTGGGGCAGCTTATATGATAGTCTTTATGGAACAGACGCTCTTTCTGAAGCGGATGGGTGTGAGCGGGGTTCACAATTTAATCCAAGGCGTGGAGAAGCAGTTATTGCTTGGTCGCGCCGCTTTTTAGATGATGCCGCTCCCTTAGAAACGGGCTCACACGCTGAGGCCACAGCCTACAAGATTGAAGACGGCTCGTTGATCATTTTCAGGGGCGATCAATTGACTAAGCTTAAAAACCCTAGCCAATTTATTGGATTTCAGGGCGCTTCAATATCGCCGAATGTCGTGCTGCTTGGTAATCATGGATTACACATCGAAATTCATTTCGACCCCGATCATTTTCTTGGGAAAATAGATACCGCAGGAATTTCAGATTTCATCCTTGAAGCTGCCTTAACGACGATTATGGATTGCGAAGATTCTGTTGCGGCCGTAGATGCGGATGAAAAAGTTCAAACGTATCGCAATTGGTTGGGGCTTATGAAGGGCGACCTGTCTGCAGATTTATCTAAAGGTGATAAAGTTATAACTCGGACGTTAAATGAGGACCGTATTTATATATCCGCCGACGGTGGCGAAGTGCGTTTGCAGGGACGGTCCTTGATGTTAATCCGTAATGTTGGGCATTTGATGGATAGTGACGCTATTTTGGATCGCTATGGAGCTGAAGTGCCTGAAGGCTTGATCGATGCTATGTTAACGTCGTTGATTGCTTTGCATGATTTGAAAAAAACAGATGGTTTGCGTAATAGCAAGACCGGATCGGTTTATATTGTTAAACCCAAAATGCACGGCCCCAATGAAGTTGCCTTTGCAGACGAGCTGTTTGCCCGTGTTGAAGATGTTTTGGGGATGGCCCGCAATACCCTCAAAATGGGAGTTATGGACGAAGAGCGCCGGACTACGGTTAATTTGAAAGAGTGTATTCGGGCTGCAAAAAACCGGGTTGCTTTCATCAATACGGGGTTTTTGGACCGCACTGGTGATGAAATTCACACCTCTATGGAAGCAGGGCCTTTTGTCCGTAAAGGCGATATAAAAGCAATGCCGTGGATCGCTGCTTATGAAGATTGGAACGTCGATATTGGCTTGGAATGCGGTTTGCAAGGTAAAGCACAAATTGGAAAAGGCATGTGGGCTATGCCAGACTTGATGGCCGATATGTTAGAGCAAAAAAGTGCCCACCCCAAAGCGGGAGCCAATACGGCTTGGGTTCCATCGCCAACCGCAGCGATCCTGCATGCGACCCATTATCATCAGATCGATGTATTTAAACGCCAAAACGCCCTAAAGGTTCGTAATCGTGCAAGCTTGGATGCCATATTGACCATTCCTTTAGCAGATTGCCCGAACTGGACTGAAAAAGAAATCCAGCAAGAGCTTGATAACAACGCGCAAGGTATATTGGGGTATGTGGTGCGTTGGATTGATCAGGGCGTTGGGTGCTCGAAAGTTCTTGATATTAATAATACCGGGCTAATGGAAGACCGCGCAACGTTGCGTATCTCGAGCCAGCATATTGCCAATTGGATGCATCATGGAATTTGCACGGAAGATCAAGTGCGCGCGACCATGGAGCGGATGGCGACTGTGGTTGACCTGCAAAATGTGGGCGATACAGATTACCAGAATATGGCTCCCAATTTTACTAAGAATACAGCATTTCAAGCCGCATGTGATTTGGTTTTCTTAGGGACAAAGCAACTAAGCGGCTATACAGAGCCGTTACTTCATGCGCGCCGGCGCGAACTGAAGGAACAAATCAGCTGATGGCTGCATAGGCTTTATCGTGTTGAATGGTTATTGCGTTATTAATTGATCGCCAGCTAACAAGTCTTCAATAAAATAGGCGGATAATTTGTTTCGGCTTTTTAATTCTGCCTTCCGATATATCGCGTTGCTTTGACTTTTTATTGTAACAAGTTTGGTCTCTCTAACGGCTGTGATTTCTTCCGTTGATAGCCTTTCAATCAAAAGCAAGGCGACTTTTTTTCTGAATTGGATAAGTTCCATTTTTTAAATTTTTCATAAAGAATCCTCTGAAATTCACCAGACGCGGCCCCTAGCGTATATTGATAGTTTTTGCTTTCCCTAACCAATCACCAAAGCTCAGATTCAATCACCAATAGTGTTGCTGCTAATAATGATATGGTAATGGTCTGTATCAATTCACGATGTCGCGTATAAATGGGGACGCTCAAATTATAAAATTCAGTCAAGTTATCAATGACAAAAACAGTCAGGCACGTTGCTAAAACGAAGAACGAGACAATTAAGATCCCCAATCACCATGGATTCCTAGAGTTTTTGCTAGGTGAGATGGATATTGTTTTCATAAAAGCCTCAGGATAAGCGATGCTATATCGTGCAGTATACATTAAGTTCTAAAAAACAAATAATCTAATAAAATGAACGTGATTATAACTTTGGTTCGTATGTTGAATTTATAACTTTTGATTGTTTAAATTTATGGTTTTTTCAATTTTTAAGTCAGCTCTTATGGAATCGATGATCTGTATTAACTATGTACGGAGTAAGGGTAAACGGAAGCTACGCTAGAAGCTGATTTATTTTTTGGGGGCATGCCTGCGAGTGCTAGTGATGCATGTAAAGGCTTTGCGGTTGTTGCTTCTGAAGTCAAAAACCTTGCCGACCAAACGGCTAAAGTGACTGAAGAAGTTGGTGCTCAGGTCCAAGATATTCAATCTGCCAGGGAAACGGCTGCGTCTAGCATTGAAGTAGTCGGAAAAACGATTATTGAAATCGATGAAGTTGCGAATTCAATTCCGGCCGGTGTTGAAGAACAAAGCGCAGCAACGCTGGAAATTGCTCGTAATGTTGAGTAGGCTATGGGGGGGGGCACTACAGAGGTGACGAGTAACATTCAGGGCGTGACACAGGCAGCAACTGAAGCCGGCGCGGCATCATCTCAGGTTCTTTCTGCATCAGATGAACTCGGGAAGAATTCAGAAATTTTAAAATCTGAGGTGAGCAAGTTCTTAAATCAAGTTCCCGCAGGTTAATACCTTTATAGTTATAGGATTAAACAGTTGTTGATTCTATGAACCCTATTTCAGCTGAATAGCAGACTTGCTGTTCATTGAAAAAGAAACGGAGCATCTTGCAGGTGTTTCGTCTCTTGATTCTTAGGGGGCAATTTGAGAGGAATTCATATGAACTGGTCGTGGTGATAGGATTTGAACTTACGACCCCCGCTTCCTGAACAAGATGCGCTAACAAGCTGTGCTTCACCCCGACTGATGCCTTCACTTGACATGCGTAGGTTTATATAGCGCTGCCGGTTAATCAAAGCAAAAGGTATCAGTGAGCGCGTTCTATGCAAAAATCGATCAGATCGCTGAAAATAACTTTTATCGGTCCATCTTCAAATATTCCCAATGAATCGCGTGCAATTGCACCATAGTGACGCGCCCGTTCAACAGAATCTTTTAAAGCGCCATGCTTCTCCATCAAGTGAAGGGCATGGGCAAAATCGTCTTTGTTTTGATCTAGTTTTTCAAGCGTTCTGCGCCAAAACTCACGTTCTATTTCATCACCACGCCGAAACGCCAGAATAACGGGTAACGAAATTTTACCTTCTTTGAAGTCATCACCAATCGATTTACCGAGTGTCGCTTGTTTTGCTGAATAATCCAAAACGTCGTCAATCAGCTGAAAGGCGATGCCTAAATTCATGCCGTATGATTCTAATGCTTCTTCTTCAATGCGTGGGCGATCACTTACAACCGCACCAATCCGACATGCCGCAGCAAACAATTGC
>JAPKAX010000158.1 GCA_028825025.1 Rhodospirillales bacterium
GGTTTTAGCCATTATCACCTTTTTTGTTATGGGCTTTGATCAGTATTTATCGTTTGTAGCCTTGCGCGATAATCGGGGCCGCCTGATGGAATGGTATGAACTCAACCAAGTTATGACCGTAATTTGGTTCTTTATTACTTATACAGCTGTTGTCGCACTATCGTTGCCGGGCGCGATGTGGATGACGCTGGCAGGCGGGTTTATTTTTGGTACCCTTCAAGCGACTTTTTATGTGGTTATGGCTGCAACATTGGGGGCCTTTATTGTTTTTATTTTGGCTCAATATTGTTTAGCTGATTTTTTAAAACAGAAAGCTGGAAAAGCTGTCCAGAAAATGGAAGTGGGGTTTCAATCAAATGCCCTTAGCTACTTACTGTTTTTACGATTGGTTCCACTTTTCCCGTTTTGGTTGGTCAATTTAGTGCCGGCCTTTTTAGGAGTTCCGGCGCGAACTTTTATTATTGGTACGGCGTTGGGAATCATCCCTGGATCAGCCGTTTTTTGTTGGGTTGGAAGTGGTTTGGGGGCTGTTTTAGAAGCAGGTGGCGTCCTTGATCCTGAGGAAATTCTATTCAAACCCGAAATTGTAGGACCGATCATTGGTCTTGCGGTTCTTGCATTGGTCCCTATCGTTTATAAGAAGATTAAAAAATAATCCGTGATTATGTAAGTGGGACCAAAAGGTGATAAAGAAACTAAACGTTGATATGTGTATCATTGGCGCGGGTTCCGGCGGATTGTCGGTTGCTGCAGGAGCCGCTCAAATGGGGGCCAGCACGGTCTTAATTGAAAAACATAAAATGGGCGGAGACTGCTTAAATTATGGGTGCGTGCCCTCAAAAGCACTGTTGGCTGCAGGGCACGCGGCCCAAGCCGTTCGGGCAAGTAACAATTTTGGCATTCAGGCCAGCATCGAAAAAATTGACCCTGATGGGGTGTACGGCCATATTAGGCGAACCATTGCGACTATTGAGCCCAACGATTCTGTTGAACGATTTCAAAGCTTAGGCGTGCAGGTGATCGAAGCGGCTGCTCAAATGGCGGGGCCTCAACAAGTCATTGCAGGCGATACACTGATCACGGCCAGACGCATTGTTATTGCGACGGGAAGCCGGGCCTTTATTCCCCCCATTCCTGGGATTGCGGACGTTCCGCATTTAACCAATGAAACGGTTTTTGATTTAGATAGAATCCCATCGCATTTAATTGTCATCGGTGGTGGGCCCATTGGCATTGAATTGGCTCAAGCTCACCAACATTTGGGGAGCGATGTCAGCGTTCTCGAAATGTTTAAAATTATGCCCAAAGATGATCCAGAACTGGTCGATGTCGTTCGTCAACAAATCATAGACGACGGGGTTAAATTACTTGAAGGCGTAGAAGTGATCCGGCTTGAAAAATCATCTGGCAGGGTGCGGGTTGTGTTTTCAAAAGACGGTACAGAACAATCGATTGATGGAAGCCATTTGTTGGTTGCCGCAGGGCGAAGGCCGAATGTGGATGGGCTGGAATTAGAAAAAGCAGGGATCATCTATACAGACAAAGGCATTGATGTGGACGCCCGCTTGCGCACATCAAATAGAAAAGTTTTTGCCATTGGCGATGTTGCCGGTGGGCTTCAGTTTACCCATGTGGCGGGATATCATGCGGGCGTTGTTATTAAAAATGCTTTGTTCAGATTACCCGCCAAAGCCGATCACCGGTTTGTTCCTTGGGTTACATACACGTCACCGGAATTGTCGCAAGTCGGTTTGAACGAACGGGATGCGCGCAAAAAATATGGTGATACGATTAAAGTTTTATGCTGGCCTTATGCGGAAAATGATCGAGCCCAAGCAGAAGGTGCCCCACGCGGTATGATTAAAGTAATCACTACATATAAGGGTAAAATTCTGGGATGTGGTATCGTTGGGCGGCAAGCAAGCGAGTTGATTCCACTATGGGTCGTGGCCTTAACAAAAGCGATGAAGATTGGCGATATAGCACAAATGATTGCCCCGTATCCAAGTTTAAGTGAAATTTCTAAGCGTGCTGCAAGTAGCTATTACACGTCTTCGTTATTTAGTGAAAAGACCCGAAAAATTGTTCGCTTTTTATCTTGGTTCGGGTAAGAATGAAAAAGCATGAACAAAAATCATCGTTTGCATTCACAGGCCTGTCAGCACGCCTTCTGCTGTTGACGGTTTTTTCAATCATGGTTGCGGAAGTAATGATCTGGACTCCGTCGGTATCACGGTTTCGAAAAGTCTATTTAGAAGAGCACATTGTTCGCGCTCATTTGGCGACATTGGCTTTGGAAGCCTTACCCGATAAATCGTTCAGCAAACAATTAGGTGACAAATTTCTGTTTCATGCAGAAGCTTATGGAATTGTTTTGCAGGGTCTCGACCGTCGAGTGCTTATGGTTTCTAAATCCATGCCAACAAAAGTCGATTTGACCGTTGATATTAGTCAGGGTACGTTTTTTGGTTGGATTGAAGATGCCTTCGATACCATGCGCCAAGAACAGAACCGGGTGCTTCGGGTTATTGGTAAGTCTGAAAAAGACCCAAATATTATGATCGAGATTGTCATAGATGAATCCCCCATGCGTGAAGCCATGTATGAGTTCTCGAAGCGTATATTACAATTGTCCGTGGGCATTTCTTTGTTCGCAGCAAGCTTGGTTTATTTGGCTCTAAACTGGCTAATGATCCGCCCTATGCGACGTATCACAGCAAGCATCAGAGCCTTTCGCCGTGCCCCAGAAGATGCGCTGCGGGAACTTAAGCCCAGCGGACGCCGGGACGAGATTGGAATTACCGAACGCGAATTGACCCGAATGCAAGATGAGGTGCGCCAAGCCTTAGCCCAACAATCCAGATTAGCAACCTTGGGGGCAGGGATGGCAAAAATTAATCACGACTTGCGCAATTCTTTGGCAACCGCCGTTTTGGCTTTTGATAAATTAGCCTTGGTTGATGATCCTGAAGTTAAACGGACATTGCCTCGCCTTTATAACGCCATCGATAAGGCGGTAAAGTTGTGTAGCCAAACTTTGAATTATGTGGGTAATGGAATGCCGGAAATGCACATTTCAAAATTTCAGCTTTATGATTTGATCGATGAGGTTGGCGTACAGTTATCTGAACCTCTGGAGGAAGACTTTGTTGTGCAACCCAGCGCTGAACTGGTATGGAAAAATGGCATCCCAACTGAGGTCGAAATTGTTGGTGATCGAGAACAATTGTTTCGGGTTTTTTCTAACTTAGGTCGTAATGCTTTTGAAGCTGGAGCCACGCATCTAACAATAACATCACATGTATCAACACAAAAAATAGAGATACACGTAGCTGATGACGGGCCGGGAATTTTAGAAAAAGAAAAGAAGCAATTATTTCAGCCCTTCGCCGGGTCGGCAAAAGAAGGGGGGACGGGCCTAGGTTTGGTGATTGTTCGTGATATCATGAAAGCCCATGGCGGTGATATCGAATTGCTTGATCGAGAGGAATGGACAACCTTTCAAATTTCAATACCTATAGGTCGATGATCATTTATTTATCAATTGATCATTAACTATTGCTCACATGGCATTCAATTTCTATTCATAACTGAACAATACCTTGCATATAAAAGAACGTCCAAATACAACCAATTAAGAGGACGTGAGATGAATTGTCTGCCTTTGAGTATTGAAAGACGAAACGTATATTTAACACAGGTTGAGGAAGAAGAGCTTAGTCTTTCAAATGACATGGAAAGTGGATTTCAAGACGTTTATGTGAATTAGGATAATGTCCGTAAAAAACAATTGCACCTAAGCTTTTGGACTTTAAGTTCTATGAGCATCACCCAGATGTTATTGGCAGCATGGTGATGGTCGATATTTTGTCATCAGAACTTGATTATAAATACCGATTCTATGGAACCCAGTTGGTTAATATAACAGGTAAAGAATTAACGGGTAAAAGCGTTGGGGCTGATTTGAATGATGATGACGCGGTTTTAAATAGTAACGTTATTCAGAGTATAATGAAAACCAAAGCCCCCAGTTTGATGCGCTCATAGGCCGCCTCAGTTAGTGGTAAAGAATATACCAAGACAACACTGTATTTACCGATATCTCAGGACGGGAAAAGTATTTTTGGTATTGTTTGTATCAAAACATTTAAATTGATCAGTCGTAATGACCCAACATTAAATTAAATAGGTAAGGAGACGTTGCAATTTCCAGAAATAGGCAGAAATTAATTCTAAGCAACTTCCCATACATTACCATCAGGATCAGAAAAGTATTTTGAATAGCCGCCCCAAAAAACTTCTTCCACCGATTCGAGCAAAGTCGCCCTGCGCCAATAGCCTCAATTAAAAGGACGTCAACTTGTTCTTTTGATCGGGCATTATGGGCCAAGGTAATGCCGCCAAACCCAGTGTCCACAACTTGATTAAATTTTCCACAAAAGAATTCAGGCTATAGAGGCCCAAAATAATACCGCCCAATTGGAAGAAGGTAATCTGATCATTGCTTGAGCTCTTAGATGCGGCCAAGCCGAGATTTTCATGTCGCGAACGCCTAAGGAAACAAGGCTTAACCGTTGCTCCATGGGTCCTGATCCTAGTCCAGTTGGAAAACCAATGCTTTCAAATATTCAGTTTCAGGCATGAACGGATGAACCGGATGGTCTGGGCCTGCACCAGCCCGATAAATCAAGCGTGGCGAGCGACCAGCTTGGCCAATACCGCGTGAAATTTCTTCAATAAAACGGTCTTCATGCATGTTGTGTGAACACGATGCGATCATTAAAAAGCCCAAAGGCTCAACAGCGGTTGCACTCATGCGGGCTAATTTTTTGTAACCCTTAATGCCGACACCGACATCTTTTTTGGTTTTGATGAAGGCTGGTGGGTCGGCAATCACAAGGCCAAACCGCCGTTTGCCTTCGGCAAAGCGCGCCAGCGCGCCAAACACTTCTGTTGCACTAAATTGGCAGACCTTTTCGACACCGTTCGCTTCAGCCGCTTTTCGGGCCAAATCAAGGGCAGGCTCGGAACGATCAATCATCAAAACGCTTTCCGCGCCTTTTGCTGCGCAGGTGACGCCAAAGCCGCCAGCATAGCTGTACAAATCAACGACCAAGCGGCCTTTTGCCAAACCAGCAACAAATTCGCGATTGCGGCGTTGATCGAAAAACCATCCGGTCTTTTGACCATTCAGTGGATCGGCATAAAACGTTAAACCATTTTCACGAACTTCAAGTGGGACTGAAATTTCGCCCTCAAGGGTTTTCGAGAAAGTGTCTAGGCTTTCAAGATTACGAAAACCACCTTCATTATTGAGTAAAATATGCTTCGGCGCGATGACAGATTTAAGCGCGGATACGACATAATCAATTAACAAATCCATGCCGGCAGTTGAGGTTTGAATAACAACTGTGTCGCCAAAGCGGTCAACAACAAGGCCCGGCAACCCATCCGCATCGCCATGAATTAGGCGATAATGGGGTTCTGAAAACACCGCATCGCGCAAGGCTACCGCCCGGGTGATCCAGTTTTTAAAAAACTTTTTATCAATTCCTTTGGTACCCGTACGGGTGAAGCCCCGGTAGGCGATTAAGCTATTGGGGGTGAAGGTGCCAACGCCAAGTTCTTTTTTGTCGTGTCGGACCAATTGAACAATGGAACCCGCAGGCAGAGCCGTGGTTTCATTGGTCATTTGAATTTCGTTGGAATAGACCCAGCTATGGCCATTCTTAAAACGTTTGTCGGCGCCATTACGCAGACGAATAATTGGCAAGCCGGATGAAGTTGTCATGTGTTGAACCTTTTATGTGTTGTCGCGGACGAGTGTCTATAGGCGCTTATTGCCTTATGTAGTAGCATTAATCTCCAATGGCCCGTGCCATTAATCTCCAAGAACAATGCCTTCGCGCCGTTTGTCAGCTCCGCCGTCGAGCCCTTGGGGCGTCGTTCGAATGCCATGCAAGCCGCTTACGTTGGAAATCAATTTAACCTTATGGCCCATGCCTTCTAAGGTCGGCTTAAGGGCCTCCAGGCGAGTTCCTTTTTCTAAATCGGTCGATCCATTACGATTTACAAAATATGGAGCATCAATAGCGGCGTCCATATCCATGCCCCAATCCAATGCAGCGATTAGTGTTTTGACCACATAACCAATGATTCTGGACCCGCCGGGCGAGCCAACAGCCATGACCAAGTTACCAGAGCCATCAAAGACCAATGTGGGTGACATTGAGCTGCGCGGACGCTTGCCGGGTTCCGCCCGGTTAGCAATGGGGGCACCGTTTTTGGATGGTGCAAAAGAAAAGTCGGTCAATTGATTGTTCAGCATAAACCCTCCCGACATCATCCGAGATCCAAAAGCATTTTCGATGCTGGATGTCATTGAAACTGCATTGCCAAATTTATCAACAACGCTCAAGTGTGTGGTTGATAAACCGTGCTCGTTTAAGCTCGGTGCATACTTAAGCTCCGCTTGAAGGCCAGGCATTCCGGGTGATCTTTTACCACCGGCTTTGGTCGTCGATATTTGTTTGCTGCGTAAATCTAAATAAGTCGGATCCAGCAAACCTAATGTGGGAACTGGAATGAAATCAGAATCAGCCATGTAGGTGTTACGATCGGCAAAAGCTAAGCGGCTGGCTTCCGCGACCAAATGCACAGCTTTCACGCCAAAGGGCTCCATTTTGCCTAAATCAAAGCGCTGTAAAAGGCCCAATATCTGTAACGTCGTTAAACCACCCGATGACGGTGGCCCCATACCACAAACCAACCACACCCGATACGGCATACATACCGGCGGGCGGTCTTTGGCTTGATACCCTTCCATGTCATCCGCAGTCATGCCGCTTGGGTTTTGGCTGGCCTCGTTGACGGTATCAACAATTTCGTTGGCAATTAGACCCGTGTAAAACGTATCAGCCCCACCGTTTGCAATGAGCCTTAAAGATTCTGCTAATTCTGGATTCTTTAGCAATGTGCCTTCGGGCTTTGGCATATTTTTGACATCATAAAAATACGCACGTGTTGGACTAAAGGTTTTTAGGTATTTGTCTTTTGCAATCAAACCAGCCAAGCGAGGCGAAATCTCGAAACCTACTTTTGCCATTTGGATCGCCGGTTGGAACAGATCTTTCCAAGGCAACTTTCCATGTTGTTTGTGGGCCAGCTCGAACATCCTCAAAAGACCGGGAACTCCGACGGCAGAGCCACCAACTACAGCTTCGTAAAATTTTTTCTTATTTCCATCTTTTTTCAAAAACATTTTTGAATGGCTTGATTTAGGTGCTGTTTCGCGCCCATCGAAGGACTGAATGGACCCAGTTTTTGCGTTGTAATGCATTAAAAACGCGCCGCCACCAATTCCTGATGATTGTGGCTCAACCAAGGTAAGGACCAATTGGGCCGCAATGGCGGCATCAATGGCGCTACCGCCGTTTTGTAAAATGGTTTGTCCCGCTTTGGCGGCATAGGGGTTAGCGGCAGATATCATCTGTGTTAGGGGCTTCGATGCGGATTTAGATTTTGGCGCTAAACTTGTGTTCTGTGCCGGCGGGGCAGCACAGGCGCTTAAAATGGCGGCTGCGATGATTAGGGCATATTGCGCAGATGTTTTGGGTAAAGCGAATTTAGAGAATAGGACCATTTGCAACCTCATATAAAAGATGATGATACCTTTTACCCTGTCCGCCCACGACTTTCCATTGTTTGTATGAAATAACAGGGTCAAAAAGACGTTATCGTCGCAAAAAAA
>JAPKAX010000399.1 GCA_028825025.1 Rhodospirillales bacterium
CCTCTCAGAAGCCGAAACACATCAGTTGCAGTCAGTGCATTTTGGTTGTGATAAGGGTTTGGAAATCTAAAGGCCCTCTCACACTTTTTTTGTGTTCAACTTCGTTTATCTATGGTGCAGATCAAAAAATAGCTCGCAGCCCAATTGTATTCGGAATTGGCTCCTGTCAGGAGATGCGTGAAACAACTATTGGCTCTTTGGCGTCATTCCGTCGCACGCCTAGTGTTAATTGATCCAACAGCCCCATTTCTATCTTATCGATCACGGACAGCAAAATGCTGTTTGAATAACAACTGGAGACAAACTATGTTCCGTCGTACATTTCTTGCCCTAACGTCCGCAGCCACGATTGCATCAGCTTCGATCGCATTTGCAGGTGGCCATTCGAAGGATATAGTAGACACCGCTATTGATGCTGGTTCCTTTACCACATTAGTAGCCGCCATACAGGCTGCTGGACTTGTGGATACGTTAAAAGGTGAAGGCCCGTTCACAGTATTCGCCCCAACAGATGAGGCGTTTGCAGCCTTGCCAGAAGGCACAGTTCAAACCCTGTTACTACCTGAAAATAAGGAAAAACTCATAGCAATTCTTACCTATCACGTCGTATCAGGCAAGGTTTTGAGTGGTGATTTGAGTAACAATATGATGGCGGCGACAGTCCAAGGTGGTCAAGTAAAAATTATGACCGCTGGAGGTGTGACAGTGGATGGAGCCAATGTGATAACCGCTGATATTGAAACATCAAATGGTGTCATTCATGTCATTGATGCAGTAATCCTTCCAAAGTGAACCCCAACGCAAAGTAAATGAAGGAAGTCCAGAGCGTTGGTGATCTTATTAAGGGAGTTTAAATGGCTACTCTACTCCATCAACTTTCTGGGCGGGTTTTATATTGCGCTGTGTCTGATTAGATGCAGGCTCCATGTAAGCCCAAAAATCACAAAAATCTTTTCTGTAAAATACCAGTCTTCGGCCAAAGATACCATTGGGAATGTTAGCCAGGGTCATAAAAATATTTTTTTCTAAAAGAAATTGAGAGAAGTTGATTGAAATTTTACTTAGGCGTGATTCAACAATGTCTTGCGGCAATTACTGTGAACTGGAACGGCGCATTAATTTTTTATTTACGGGCGTAACGCCATATGCATTTACCGTTTTCACGGTCTCGTAAAATTATGATCTCGTCAATAGACAACGAATATGGATCGTTATCAAGCCGCTGTTCAAGTACCATATCGCCCCAAACTTGGTTTATAATCTCTTCATCAGTCATTTTAAAATTCCCTCATGTTTTATGTAGACTCGAACGACTTAGAGAAAATTTATTTAACAGAAAGGTTTCATCACCATTGGCATTCCAAGCTTTCGCCAGAACATAATGGGAACATGATTAGACCGGCAACCATCACAAACAACCACATCAGCCTTGAATGCAAATGCGGCCATACCTCTTTGATACCGGTCACAGTCTTTATTGAGAAATTTGGGCGAGAGGCAAAACCTAATGTGGTTGTGCAAAAAGCTCGATGCAGCC
>JAPKAX010000159.1 GCA_028825025.1 Rhodospirillales bacterium
CAGCTTTATCTCTGGTGTTCTAGAGAAGCGCAGCTTGGAGTAAGTTCAAGTGCAGTTTTTTGAGCCAATAACTGTTGATTGGTAATACGTTGAATGCGCAAGTTTTAGCTACTGCTGCCTCAACCCGCTCTCCAAAGACTGTAAAACTTTTAGAGTGTCACCGAAACTATCATCCATCAGGTGCCCGTAAACTTGAGTGGTTACCTGCTCCTCTGAATGGCCCATCACAGTCATCAATAGCTCTCGCCTAATACCGCCCCGAATAGTCCGAGACGTAAACGTGTGCCAGGTTTTATGCATGTTGCGATGAGGCAGTCCCGCCGCCGTACGTGCTGTATTTAAGTGGATTATTGGCCCTGATGCTGGGTTGAATTGCTAACACTCATTAGTGGGGCAGATGTGACGGGCATAGGTGTTCTAATCTGCTCAAACTGTAGAACATGTAAGTGCAGACACAGTACGGATCAGCATAAGCTGTGTAATGGCTGAACCCCGACTGTTGGGTCTATTTAGTAAAACCCTCAGTAGGGTAGTTGTGACAAGTATCACCTACTCAATATGATCACCATTATGGCCCATTAAACTGACCACTGGATGAGTTCAGGTCACTTGTCTGTGTGCAATGCATTGAGCTGTTACATAGGGGGTGCAAGGGCCACTGGGGTGTATGGCGTTATGTGTGCATGGCCCGTTATTCAGATCATGATTTGTGCAGGTAGCGTTTATCTTGCCAGCTAAAGCGGCTATAATCTGTCTGCTCCCAAAAAGAGAACCTAGCCGCAAAGCCTCAAGCCAAGCATGGCGAAACCTTGATGGGTCTACCCACAAACACTCTCCACAGCTACGAGGCTTGGTGTCGTATTATTATGCTTTAAAATGCAACAAATGCCTCTAACTCTGATTGAAAAATATACATATGCAACATATGCATTTCACGCATTGCAGAATTGTTGGTTTCGGCACTTCAGATATTGAGTCACGTGCGTACATGAGGCTATTCTTCTCCCAACCTTACCCCTTATTGAATATCTTTCCTCCCGATTGGTTCAATAATTCTGGCGGCACCTTCGGGTGTCGCCCTTTTTTGCTTTTCCAGTACTCAGTATCAGAACTTGAGACTTGAAACCTCCATTTGCGCTCATCATATGAGCGGATAAGACGGGAGAGTAGATATGGAACATGAATTAGTCCCTCAACGCAGAGACATTATGATACGTGGTTTTCAAATGCTGGTCCCAGTAATGATGTTTAATCTAGCATTTTCAGTCGTCTCTTTCCTAGCATTCATCCAGTTTTTCGGAATTGGCCTGCTACCACCGACACCATAGTAATCATCATTTATAATTTGTGATCGATGACCAAACGATTGACTAACATCTGGCAATAACGGACTTTATCCGTTGTGGGCTTGCGGGTTCCATACGCTGGCGGATTAGCTATTACTCTTTTGCAAATTAAAAGCACAATAAAAATACAAAGAGTGCTTAATAGTAAAAACAAAGCAATTTATAAGTCAGTTTGCGTTTCATCGAATGAACCTTTCTTAAAAAGGCTAGTGCAGTTTAGTTATTTGAAAGAACTGAGCAAGCAATTATCTGACCTCACAAATGCAATCACACTAGTACATAACCCACCCGTCTAAAGCCTTTAGCTTCAGCCACAGAGACGGTGTTTACATAAAACTCGCCTCTAACATTACCTATTATGATCGAGCCATACTGAGGATCAAATGGGAGGTGCCTCTTTGCTTTCATTTTTTCAAGCTGTGCAGTTGTCATCCAACATGTCAGATACACAGTCCCATCGGTCACAGCCTCACTCAGTTCTTGTCTGGAAATCACTTCTGTATTTGGAGACTTGAAAGGGACACCATTAACTTACATCAGATTTCTCACAGCCGATGATTTGACACCAATTTAGTGAAATCAACCTGGTCGAAAAGTTCAGTTCTGGCCCATAAATGTTGTTGGCAAATAGGTTGCAGCCAAAGGAAAGAACCAGACGATTAATAAGACTATTATCTGACAGATGATAAAGGGCACAACACCCAGATACATGTCACGATAGGTTATCGAAGGTGGAGATATTGATCGGAGATAAAAAATTGATGGGGCCATTGGAGGGGTAAGATAAGATGTCTGGATCACTATAATCATAAGTGTTGCGAACCAGATTGGTTCCACTTTTGCTGTGGTCAATAAAGGCATAAAAATTGGTAATGTGATCAAAACGATAGATACCCAGTCCAGTACAAGGCCAGCCACGAACACAATTATTAATAAAATTAGTACAACTCCGGTGGGTGTAACACTCAAGCTATCAACAATCGCCTGTATCAGTTCATTACCTTTATGGAGCCGAAAAATACCGGAAAATGCATTTCCTCCAACAACGATCAGCATAATCATACTGTTTATAAAAATCGTCTTAACAAAGGCATCTTTCACTACAGTCCATGTAAGTGTCCGGTACATCATCGATAGAATGATTGCGCCGACTGAACCAATAGATGCCGCCTCGGTTGGTGTTGCAATGCCCCAAAGGATGGATCCAAGGACCGCTACAATCAGAGCCATGGCTGGGAAGATGCCTGTTGCCGTCAACCTGAGCTTTTCTCGTAGGGGAACAGTTTCGGTGTTTTTGTCTCGTGGGGCGGTCTCTGGCCAAAATAAGGCGCTTAGAAAAATGTATGCACAAAACAGGAAAACCATAATAGTTGCAGGTATTACAACAGCCCAGAACAACCGACCAACAGACTGGTTCGATATCGATGCGTAAATAACGATCACGATTGAAGGTGGCACCATAGTGCCAAGTGAACCGCCAGCACAAATGGTTCCAGAAATAAGTGACTTGCTGTAATTCTGGGAAAGCATGATTGGAATCGCCATTATGCCAATTACAATTTCTACAGCACCAACTATGCCAGTCGACGCTGCCACGATACCGGCCATGCTCATTGTTGTGAGTGCGATCCCGCCGGGTAGCCGTCCCAACCAGACATGCATGGCCTGGAAAAGTCGTGCAGAAATCCCCGAGGATTCAAGCACGACACCCATGAATACAAATGCTGGAATCGCTGTTAGAATAAATTGAGTTGCCGTGTGCTGAATGATACCAAATATTTGGTTTGCCGCAAGCGGCCCAAACACCATCCAGCCACCAATGAACGCGGTGGTAATAAGTGAAAATGCAACAGGAACACCAAGAAATATGAAAAAAAACAGAAGTGGAAACATGAGTGCGCTGAAGGAGACATTATCCATGTGAATTTTGTTGCTGATCAAAAGTATCCAATATTTTGTCAACATCCACCGGACTAATGATCACGAGGAGATGTCGCAACATTTCTATGAACACCTGAAGAGTGAGGCTTGCAAGACCAAGCGCCATCCCTGCCATAAAGGGCCATATAACTGGCCGCCACGCGCTCATTGCTTCCAGTGTTCCTCGATCATAAGCCTTTAGTGTTTTGGTCATAGCGACATCACAGATCAAGCATAGCGCTGGAAAAAAGATAACAGCATAGAAGAGAAAGCTAATGAGATGCTGAATTCTCAGAGGCATAACAGTCAGCATGAAATCAATTTTGACATGCCTATCAGCACGCAGCGTATACGCTGCACCAAACAAGAATATGGTCCCACTTAGCATATAGCTTGACGTATTTGACCAAAGAGTTGGTGCGGAAAAAACCTTGCGGGCAACGACTTCGTAAACCGTGATAGCGATCATCGCGGCAATGCCAACGCTAGACAAATATGCGAGGAGAACGCCCAACTTGTCTAAAGCTCTTAGATAAGAAATAGCCTTTTTCATTCTATCTCCAAACTGACGGACCCGCCAAAATTAACGGCGGGCCTGCCTTATGTTTTTTGTTATGGACGATAGTCCATGCCCATATATTTGGAATTTTCTATCCATAGATCCTGGAATTCGGTTACCGAATTATAAATCTGCATCGGATATGGATTTCCGTCGGCTTCAGCTTTTCCGGCTTCGCGCAACGCCCAGGTTCTGGCTGCGGCTCGGGTTTCGGCGATAAAGTCATCAGAAAGGCGGACAAAGGTGTTGTCGCCCTGCTGGAGCTTTTGCATAGCGTTCAGGTCATCAATGATAAATTTGTTAAAGCCCGTGTAGGTTGCCAGTTGTGCTGCGACTTCAATAGATTGTTGGATGTCTGCTGGCAGCTCATTCCACTTGTCTATTTTGACAACACCTTCGAATCCCCACGCGTTGGCATGCACTCCCGGATAGATGATATAGTCCGCCACCTCGTGATAGCCGCGTTTCATATTCTCACTCGGAGTTGAATATTCAGTCAGATCCAACCCGCCTTTTTCGAGCATACCATAGATTTCAGCTCCTGGAACTGTGGTTGGTGCGCCGTCAAAAAACTCCTGAACAATTGCTGCCCAGTTCCCCAGAGTTCGATATTTTAACCCGGCCAAATCGCTGGTTTCTTTAATGCTTTTCCGACTATGCGCGAAGATTTCAGTGGGCCCAACACCCAACACAAACGCGTGCATGTCCATACGTTCTGCTCGATGAGCCTTCAGTATATCTTGCCCACCACCTTCGTATATCCAAGGCAACAAAGAGTCGACACCTAGGCCAGTCGGGAACGCAAGAATTGTCGCGTTGGTCATATCTTCTGTGCCCAGAAATGTCGGCGGCATCATCGCCATTTCGACCAAACCGTCATCGACTTGTTCGTAGATTTTGAATATACTTCCTAACGTACCTCCTGGAATGGGTTCCAAAACCATGCGCCCATTGGTCAGTTTTTCGACATTGTCAACAAATGGCACTAGAAAATTATTCCAGTAAGCGCCAGTTTCGCCGTCGAATGTAGCAATTCGCCACTTGTATTCTTGCGCTTGGACACTTGCAGCTGTTGAGAGCAAAATCGTTGCTCCTAATAATAAATATTTTATTTTTAACAATAAGTATGTGTGCTTTGACATTTTTAACTCCTTGTTGTTGTTGACAATCCCTGTAATTAGAGAGATATGTTTCAAATATGAAACGATGACAAATACACAGCATGGTTCGCCTCGTGTGTCAACGGTGAAAGAAATTTGATGCAAGTATACTGGTCTGAGACCCAACTGGCCCATGTTGATGCTCGTTTTCTTCAACTTGGTCGACTCGTGGCCAGTCCTGAAAGGCCGGAACGTGGTGAGTTTATTTTTTCAGAACTTCACCGACGGAACCATGTAATAACGGTGCCTGAAGATTTGGGGGTAGACCATATTCTGAAGGTTCACAGTCCTGGCTACATCGAGTTTCTTCAAACAATTTATGCACAATGGATTGGAACTTATGGAAAATGCAGTCCACTGATACCCAATGTTCTAAGTGATGCACCACCACACCCGAGACTGAAAAGCCTTATAGGGCGTCTCGGAGGATACGCTGGCGACTTAGCTTGCGAAATAGCAGAAGGAACCTGGACTGCATCCTACACGTCTGCCCAATGTGCCCTAAATGCGGCAAGATTTACTCTTCAAACTGGAAACCCGGCATATGCTCTGTGCAGGCCTCCTGGTCATCATGCAGGTGCGTCCAATGCAATGGGCTTTTGCTATTTGAATAACTCTGCAATCGCAACGCAGCTACTCCGTAAAAAATTCTCGCGTGTTGCGATCATAGATGTTGATGTTCATCATGGAAACGGCACGCAAACGATCTTTTACGATCGCAACGATGTTTTCACCGGGTCAATGCATTCAGATCCCTGTGACTTTTATCCCTTTTTCAGCGGTTATCAGGCTGAAACCGGAACCGGCAAAGGAATAGGCTTCAATTCTAATATCTGTTATTCAAAAGGATCAAGCGATAAAGAATTCTTGGAGGCTTTTGCACAGCTGATTCAACGGACGCACTCTTTCAAACCACAAGCTTTAGTCGTTGCGCTTGGTCTTGACGCCCTTGGCTCTGATCCACACGGCGAGCACAATGTTTCACTAAAGGCGTACTTAAAACTGGCTGAACAATTAAAGAGATTCGGTCTCCCAACAGTTATTGTTCAGGAAGGTGGATATATTTCCAATGAACTGCCCTTGGCGGTAGCGAAATTTCTAGAGGTTTTTGACCATTGACTAAGCCTACAATTCTTATTTTATCTCTTGGTGAGTTGAGTACAGCGTTGTTGGAAACAGTGGCGCGTTCAAGTCTGTTCGACCGGATTGTGGTTGGAAGCCGGAGTGAGTTGAAAGCCGTTCTACGTGCGAACAATGCGATCATAGGTGCTGGAATTGAGGGATTTTATCCGAAAATAGAGGGCGTACAACTCGATGTAGATGACCCATCTTTTTCTTCTGATTTACGAAAAATTAATCCGGATATGATCTTTTCCGCACCCTCATTAATGCCTTGGTGGAAGCTAGACAAAACTGACAAACCATCTTTACCCTTTGCTGGGTATATGTCACTTCATCTTGCATTGATGTCCAAGTTTCGCGACCGGATTGACGAAGCAAATATCGGCGCACGCTGGATTGGTGCTTCATATCCCGATGTTATCAATCCGGTCCTTTCTAGATCCGGATTTGGTCCGGATTGCGGTATAGGTAATGTCCAGGAGCCTATACCAAAACTAAAAGCAGGAGTTGCCTGCCAGCTGAATTGCCACCCACAAGATGTCGTTGTTCACCTCGTCGCTCAGCATGCATTCGAATACTATGTTTTGAACGGGAAAATCGACCAGGAGCTTCCTCCCTATTTGTTAAAAACAACGGTTAACGGTCAAGATCAAACTGCCTTGGCAGAGAGAGTGTTACGCGTGCCGTTTGCATTTCCCTATGATCTGCATTTCAATCGTGTCACGGCGTCGGCGGGTCTTGTTGCACTTCGAGCTCTTTGTTCATCTACTATTTCTGATATTCACCTTCCTGGCATTAAACAATTTGTGGGCGGGTATCCTGCCAAAGTAAGTAGCTCACAAATCGAAATCTCTTTGCCGCCAGAATGGTCTTTGGAACAGGCAATTCAGACAAATAACCGTTCTTTAGAATGGGACGGAATTGAACTTATCGAAGACGACGGAACTGTTTTTTTTACATTAGAAACTCAACAAGCTTTTCACAGACTGCTCGGCAAATCGTTCGAACGACTGAACGTGTCAAATGCTGCAGCCCAATCAAGAGACCTTCTCGCAGTGCTTTAAAACTTGCTATCCATAAAAATAACCCAGGTGCAAAAATGAAAACAACCAAATCCGAACAATATTTCAACCGCGCAATGAAGGTGCTTGTTGAGGGATGTAGCTCGGCCTCTCGCGGGCCAATGAACTATAAACCTTTTCCACCCTATATGCGTGAAGGCAAAGGAGCGCGGATTTGGGATGTAGACGGTAACGAATTCATCGACTGGCAGCTGTCGTTTGGGTGCCTGCCTCTGGGCCATGCCCACCCAAAGATCGTAGAAATCGTTCAGGAAAAAGTCGCTGGTGGCACTCATTTTGCCACTGCGCTCGAGGTTGAGGTTGAAACTGCTGAACTGATGGTGAACATGCTGCCACATGTTGACAAGGTCCGGTTCGCCAACACTGGAACCGAAGCCTGCATGACCGGCGTGCGCATGGCGCGCGGCATCACTGGCA
>JAPKAX010000160.1 GCA_028825025.1 Rhodospirillales bacterium
ATTCTAAGGGTTGAAGCGCCTGTAAAGCCTGTTGTTGAGGTGGCGCCCGAACCAAAGCCCGAACCAGAACCTGTTAAGGTGATTAGTGAGGCGGCGACGTCTGCTGCATCAGATGCGGAATCTGAAATTGCATCTACTGAGCTTCTGACGGAACCGGAAGTTGCTGCGGTGTCTGCTCCATCAGAGACAGAAGCACGTGGCCCATCGCGGATAACAATCAATGCAAAAAGTAACAGCTGGATTCAGGTTCGTGATGATAACTCAAATACCATGCTTGTAACCCGATTGCTGACCGCAGGGGATCAATATGTCGTTCCTGATCGGCCGGGGTTGGTGTTGTTGACCGGAAATGCGGGCGCGCTTGAAGTTATTGTCGATGGCGATCCCGTGCCCTCTATCGGTGGAGCGGGTGTTGTTCGGCGTGGAGTTGTGCTTGAAGTTGATCGTTTGAAAGCGGGAACTGCGGTTAGCAATTAAGGCTCTGAACGATAAATTGGTTATATTGATGGATGAGCAAATAATGGCAATGCCTCAAAAACCGCTGAAAATCAAATGTGATGACACGGGCAAATAGGACCACAGGTCATGTCGACAGTTAAAAACCTTATACAACGTAAAAAAACCGTATCCGTGCGTGTTGGTGGTGTTCAAATTGGCGGCGGTGCCCCGATTGTTGTGCAATCGATGACCAATACCGATACAGCAGATATTGAAGGTACCGCTCAACAGGTTGCTGATTTGGCCCGGGCCGGGTCTGAAATTGTTCGGATAACGGTTGACCGGGAAGAAGCGGCGAAAGCTGTACCTTATATCCGCGACCGATTAGAGCAAATGGATGTTCAAGTCCCCCTTGTTGGTGATTTTCATTACATTGGTCATAAATTACTGAGCGAAAATCCAGCCTGTGCCGAAGCCTTAGCAAAATACCGTATTAATCCGGGTAACGTTGGGTTTAAAGCCAAACGCGATATGCAGTTTTCATCGATGATTGAAACAGCACTTGAATATAACAAACCGGTTCGTATTGGTGTCAATTGGGGCAGTCTAAATCAAGAATTAGTTGTTGAGATGATGGACGAGAACGCTAAGCTTAAAAATCCTTTGGATGCGGCTGAAGTTACACAAAATGCTTTGATTGAATCAGCCTTGAGCAGCGCTAAGCGTGCCGAAGACTTAGGCATGTCAGCTGATAAAATTGTTTTGTCGTGCAAAGTGAGTGCGGTTCAGGCGTTGATCTCTGTTTATCAAGGGTTGGCATCGCGCGGGGATTACGCATTGCATTTGGGTCTAACCGAAGCGGGTATGGGATCCAAAGGGATCGTCGCCTCTACGGCCGCAATGGGCATTTTGTTGCAACAAGGGATTGGCGATACGATCCGTGTTTCTTTAACGCCAGAGCCTGGCGGAGACCGGACCCGTGAAGTGATTGTCGCCCAAGAGATTTTGCAAACCATGGGGCTTAGGTCTTTTGTTCCGTTGGTTACAGCATGCCCCGGATGCGGGCGGACAACATCTACCGTCTTCCAACATTTAGCTGAGAAAATCCAAAACTATGTGCGCAATCAAATGCCAACGTGGCGCGAAAATTACGTCGGCGTTGAAGATTTGAACTTAGCTGTTATGGGGTGCATCGTGAATGGCCCCGGTGAAAGTAAACATGCCGACATCGGGATCAGCTTACCGGGTACGGGTGAGCAACCAACGGCCCCTGTGTTTATTGACGGTGAAAAAACCCACACCTTGCGTGGTGAAGGAATTGCTGAAGAATTCCAAGAGATCGTTGATACATATATTAGTAAAAAATATCCACGCCGCGATGCCTCATCGTCGGCCGCAGCTGAATAATCGGAATTTTTAATGGCTTCGCTTCAACCCATTCGCGGTACTCACGATATCCTAGCCGAAGATCACCGGCTTTATCGTTTGGTGATGGAAACAGCTTATGAAATAGCTGCACGATATGGCTATCAAGAACATTCAACACCCATTTTTGAGTTCACAGATGTTTTCGCCAGAACTTTGGGTGATACATCTGATATAGTCACCAAAGAAATGTATACGTTCGCGGATCGCAACGGGGAAAGCCTGTCTCTTCGCCCAGAAAATACAGCGGGCATTTGCCGGATGTTCATATCTAACGGGATGACCCAGCAGTTGCCACTTAAAGTCTTTTGTCGGGGCCCTATGTTTCGTTACGAGCGCCCACAAAAGGGTCGCCAACGGCAATTCCATCAAATTGACGCCGAGATATTGGGCGTCGCGGACCCGCTTGCTGATATTGAAGTCATTGCTTTAGGCGCACATATTTTGGAAGCGCTTGGCTTGATGGACCGGGTTAAGCTCGAGCTAAACACTTTGGGAGATACAGAAAGTCGAACCGCATATCGAGTGCAGTTGGTTGAATATTTCAATGATTTCCGAGACAAATTGTCTGAAGATAGTCTCATTCGATTGAAAAAAAACCCACTTCGTATTTTGGACTCCAAAGACAAAGGGGATCGAGTTATTGTCGAAGGCGCACCTTTGATGTCTGAAACTTTAAATGCGTTGTCGGAAGATTTTTTTGGTCAGGTCAAGCAAGGCTTGGAAAGCGTTGGTGTTGAGTATCATATCGAGCCGCATTTAGTTCGGGGTATGGATTATTATTGCCATACAGCGTTCGAGTTCACGACCGATACGCTCGGTGCTCAAGGAGCTGTTTTAGCGGGTGGCCGGTATGATGGATTGATCGAAACCATGGGTGGCCCGCGAACGCCGGGGATCGGGTGGGCTGCGGGTGTTGAGCGTTTATCGATGATGGTTGGAGATGCGCCAGAAGCGCCCCGCCCAATTGTTGTTATTCCGGTTGGTGGTGATCAAGAATCGCAAGCGCTGATTATTACTCAGCGACTACGTAAAGCCGGATTTAATGTTAATCTTGGGTTTTCTGGTAATGTAAAAAAGCGTCTCAATCGGGCGAATAAAGCAAATGCAGTTGCGGCACTGTTAATTGGTGAAGATGAATTAGCGAAGGGCGTTGTTACCCTTCGCGATATGGAAACGGGCGAGCAATCTGAAGCTTCGTTGTCCTCTCTTGAGGAACACCTCGCCCGCTATCGTTAGTGGGCTTATATGAAAACACACGTGCACCCAACAGGACGCGCTTTTGTTATAGGTGCTAATCATCGAACCAGCGGATTAAGCGTTCGTGACAGGTTATTTGTTGTAGATGCTAATGTACCTGAATTTTTAAATGAACTGCGCCAAACCGGTCTGCGCAATGGATTGTTATTGGCGACGTGTGATCGGGTTGAGGTGCTGGGTATTCATTCTGAGCCTGAAATTTTGTTTTCATCGATCATAAAAACATTTGCGACCCATGCTGAAATGCCCGAGGCGGAATTATGCGAAATTTTATATGTGCGAGAAGGTCCGGCGGCTGTTCGTCATTTATTTTCCGTTACGGCATCTCTTGAAAGTTTGGTGATAGGCGAGCCGCAAGTATTTGGCCAAGTTAAAGCCGCCCACCGCATGGCAAAAGATGCGGATATGGTTCATGGCGCTTTTGAAGGTTTGTTGCAATCGGCATACGGGGCAGCTAAGCGAGTTCGGACAGAGACTGCAATTGGTGAACGCCCTGTTTCAATAGCGTCGGCGGCATGCGGTGTTGCGCGAAGCTTGCATGGAGGATTAGAGCGTTTGTCTGTCGCGGTTATTGGTGGCGGGGAAATGGGTGAGCTGATGGCCCGGCAGTTTAAAGATAATGGGGTTAAAGCACTGACGGTTAGTCATCCTAACCCAGCACGCATAACACAACTAGCTAACCGGCTTGAATGCCATATCACGCCATATGAAAAGCTTGTCGGTGCACTAGCAGAAGCTGATATTGTTATATGCGCGATGGGTAGCCGGCGGTATAGTTTGAGTGTTGATATGGTTCGGGGTGCTTTGAAGGCACGTCGAAACCGGCCTCAGTTGATCATTGATACGGCCATTCCGGGCGATGTCGAACCCGCAGTGAACAGAATTGACGATGCTTTTTTATATGAATTGTCAGATTTGGAACGTGTCGCATTAGAAGGTTTGACTAGCCGGGAAGCGGAAAGCGAGGCAGCTAAGGTGCTGATTGAAGAAGCGGTTGCTGATTATTTGAAAGATCATGTATCACGAGATGCGGTGCCGGTACTTAAACAGTTGCGTAGACATTTCGAAGCGACCCAGCAAACTGTTTTGGATGATCATTCCAACGACGCGGCACGGGCCACTGAATTGTTGGTCTCAAAGTTATTACATCGCCCATCTGAGGTTTTGCGCGAAATGGCAGTCAATGGGAAAACAGAAATTAAAGATGCAGAACGCTTATTGCGCGCTCTATTTAATCTAGAAAATACGAACAAGGAGAATAAAGAGTGAGTTTAGACGACAATCTAAATCGGGTACTGGCACGTCATGAGGAACTTTCAAGTTTGATGTCGTCGGGTACACAGCCATCGGCAGATAAGTTTGTAAACATGTCCCGTGAATACGCTGAGCTTTCGCCTGTTGTTGTCGGTATTATAGCGTTGCGGGATGCGGAAACAGAATTGGATGATTTGCAATCGATGATCAATGATCCCGATGCCGATGATGAAATGCGTGAACTGGCCGAAGAAGAACATCGTGAATTACAAGGAACGTTGCCTGAATTGGCTCGTGCTGTTCAAATTCTGTTGGTCCCAAAAGATGAAGCCGATACGAAAAACGCAATTCTAGAACTCCGTGCGGGAACCGGTGGAGACGAAGCGGCTTTGTTTGCAGCTGATTTGTTCCGCATGTATCAACGATACGCAGAAACCCGAAAATGGAAGCTCGAAATTATGAGCATGAGTGAAATAGGTATTGGCGGAATTAAAGAAGTCATTGCGTCAGTGTCTGGTAAAGATGTGTTTTCGCGTTTGAAATTTGAATCCGGGGTACATCGGGTGCAGCGGGTTCCGGCAACCGAGTCTGGTGGGCGCATTCACACTTCAGCCGCAACCGTTGCCGTCATGCCCGAAGCTGAAGAGGTGGATGTGCACATTGAAGACAAAGATTTGCGTATTGATGTGTTCAGGGCCAGTGGCCCCGGCGGACAGTCTGTGAATACAACAGATTCTGCGGTGCGTATTACCCACATCCCAACCGGCATTGTCGTTTCTCAACAAGACGAGAAATCACAACACAAAAACAGAGCAAAAGGCATGCGGGTTTTGCGGGCCCGTATTTATGAGCAGCGACGCCAAAAATTAGATGATGAACGCTCAGCCGCACGCCGTAGCCAAGTTGGTTCTGGGGACCGGTCTGAACGTATTCGAACTTATAATTTTCCCGACCGACGGGTCACGGATCACCGCATTAACCTGACCGTTCATAAATTAGACAGCATTTTAAACGGAGATATGGATGTTGTTGTTGATGCCTTGATAACCGAAGACCAAGCTCAAAAGTTAGCTCAGATTAATTAATGCTGATTGACATTCAATCGGGTGGCGATGCGGTTTTGGCTGTGAACCATCGCTTGACGAAAGCGGGCGTCGACAACCCGCGTTTGGATGCACGTTTGTTGGTTGCTAATGTTTTGGAGATCACCCCAACCCGGCTTTTCTCTTACCCCGAAACACCGTTAAGTGCTGGGCAGGTGGAGCAACTTTCTTTGCTTGTTGAGCGTCGTGCACAGCGCGAGCCGATGGCGAGGATTTTGGGTAGCCGTGAATTTTGGAGCCTTAATTTCAAAGTTAATGAAAGCACATTGGTGCCAAGACCGGATTCAGAAACTTTAATTGAAGCCGTGTTAGCCCGTATTGAAGATCGGAATGCCCCCTTATCAATTTTGGATTTGGGCACGGGTAGTGGGTGCCTGTTGTTAGCTCTTTTATCTGAACTTAAAGCGGCCACTGGATTAGGTGTTGATATCAGTGAACACGCTTTGAAAACGGCATCTGGAAATGCTCAAACATTGGGGTTCGGTGATCGGGCTCGATTCCAACGATCGAATTGGTTCGAGAATATCGACAAAACAGAAATGCCTTTTGATTTAATTATCTCTAATCCGCCTTACATTTCCGACGATGATATTTCCCGATTACAACCGGATGTTTCTAAATATGATCCATATGTGGCTTTATCTGGAGGGGGTGACGGTCTTGATGCTTACCATAAATTGATGCCAAAAATGTCAGATTGGTTGACTTTAGATGGTGTAATTGCGATTGAAATCGGTATGGACCAAGCCTTGAATGTCGCTGGATTTGGAGAGGCGGGTGCATTGGAATTAGAGGAAATATGCAAAGATATTGCGGGCTTGGATCGGGTCTTGGTTTTCCGACTAAAACCTTAATTAAAATTAACTAAAAAAACAGTTGGAATATACGCAATTCCCGACTAAGTTAGTAAATGAAAGCAGCTTTAGGGCTGCCCGGGTCCATAAGAAAATTCGAAATCTTCGAGATCAGTGATTTTTAAAATTGAATTTGAGATGTAGACCCCCGTTTAATTTCCCCTTGCGGACGCGGAACAACATTCATGGTGGATGACTCCGATAATAGCCGTGACGACTTAGTTGAATAATTATTTGTCGTGTGGGGATTAGTAAGAAACCGGAAATTGACACAAAATGAAACCAGGTTCGAACAGAAGACCTCGCACTCGTCCTAACAATAACAATAATAACAGCAGCAAACGTCAAGGCGGCAGGAGCTCTTACGATAGTAACGGTCCGGACGGCAAAGTTCGTGGCACCGCTCAGCAGGTATTGGAAAAATACCAAGCGTTGGGGCGCGATGCGACATCTGCGGGGGACCGGGTTTCAGCTGAAGCTTATTTTCAATTTGCCGAGCATTATTACCGTGTGGTTAATGCGGAAGGCGGAGGACCACAGCCGCGCCGTGAGCTAAGCCCGAATGAGGAAGCCGAATTAGAAACTACTGAGAATGAAGAGGCAGTTCCAAGTGTTGCTGCTCAAGCAGCACCGGCTCCAAAACCCAAGCCCAAGCAACCAGCCATAGAAGTTTTAAACGTACCTATTATGCCAGGGCCAATTGATGTTCTCATAGCTGAAGAACAATCCCCAGCTCCATCGAATGATAAAGTTCAAGAGCCTGTTTTAGTTGCTGATGAAGCGACAGAGGATAAGCCAAAACCTGTTCGCCGGCGTCGTGCACGGGCTAAGCCTGCGGTTGAAGAAGTAGAGTCTGAAGCTGCACCTGTTGAAGCTTAAATGATCTGAATGACATCGTTTGTCTGAACAGTCCCGGTTTGCACAATTTCAGCAAACACTCCGCAGTTGGTGTGGCCAAATGCGCTTTGTAGGGCTTTCAAAATATTTACATCATGCTTTGATGTTTTAGGATTTACGTGTGTTGCAACACAACGACCCACGGGGGCGATGACTTTGAACGTCGCGCCGCCTAAATTAAATGTTTTGTTTAGCCAGTTGTTTTCGAGCCATGGGGCGTCAGATTCAAAATAGAAGTTGCCGCGAAACCGGATGGGGTCTAGCTCCATTCCCGTCACCCGGCCAATGTCGCGTACACTTGCCAAATTTATAAGCGATACAAAAGGCTTCGATTGATCAGACAGCATTTCGCCTGTTTGGG
>JAPKAX010000008.1 GCA_028825025.1 Rhodospirillales bacterium
TTGGTTGGGCGGGGGACAACGGTCGAAGCCAGGCTGCCGGCTGTCGCTCAAATAGTTAGCGAATAAACAGGTTTAATCGAAAAGCGCGTCGATATCTCCTTGATCTAGGGTAACGGGTTCGATCAGCTCTTCGTTGCTGAAATCACCGTATATAATGGCGCTGGAACGGTCCATAAGATGTTGAACGTCTTTTGTAATGGTTTTCACGGCTTCACGTAAATGGTCTGGATTGCCGGGTTAATTGGACTTTTTCAATCTCAACAATACCGTCCTTCACTTTGACGTTAATTTCTTTCGTTGTTTCATCGAAGGGTTTGCGATAAATGGAGTGTGCATTTTCATAAGCCAAAACGGTAAGTTTTTTATATGAAAACATCGAATCGACAAAATGATCGGCATAGCTTTATAGGTTGCCATTCTTTGACTTCATCCACCATCTCTAAATATCAGGGACCATTTTCAACAACACGTACCTTCGTTGAATTGGTTCAGATAATCGGTCGCAAGCAGAGTATTTTCATTGATATTCGTGCCTTTGACCGGTTTTTGTATGGTTCGTGTTAATTTGATAGCGTCTTCAATTATGAATGAACATTCAAAATTATTTCAATGAAATTAACGGTATCGACCTTAAAAGCTACGTCTTGGATGCGAAAAGATTATAAAATATCATTCCACCTACATCAACCAAGAGGATCATTAGGCGATTTCAACTGTTAACTTTTCAATAAACCGATCAATCTCTTGTTCTGTATTATAGTAATGTAACGATGCGCGAACAACAGCATTTAAGTGTCGTTTCTCCATATCTAAGCGGGTTGAAAATAGTGTTGAATGGGTGATATTGATTTTATGTTTGGCCATACGCGCCGTAATCTCAGGTGCTTTAATTCCATCTACGGTAAAGGTCACAATGGCGCCTGGGTTTGTCCCTAAATCTCTGAGTGTAACGCCCTGTATCTGCGATAAGCGGTCCCTGAAAAGGGCCGCTAAATCGAGGTTGCGAGCGTAAATGTTATCTAGCCCCCAGCTCGCGGCATAATCAACCGCTACGCCAAGAGCAATTTTCCCGGCCGTATAATTTTCCCAATTCTCAAACCGTTTTGCATCACTGCGAATTTCATAAGTGTTACGCCCGGTCCATTTGGCGGAATGGTTATCTAAAACAGGTGGATCGAACTTTTCCATTATTTGTGAACTTGCATATAAAAACCCAGTGCCACGGGGCCCGCGCAAATACTTGCGGCCCGTAGCGGACAGCATATCGCAGCCAATTTCAGCCACATCAATAGGCATCTGCCCTACCGATTGACACGCATCCAGTAGATAAGGAACTCCCGCTGCATTTGCGATTTTACCAACCGCAGCCGCCGGATTGATCAGTCCTCCGTTGGTTGGTACATGGGTGATAGAAATCAGTTTGACACGATCATCTATCATATTTCCCAGTGCACTAGGCGATAAGGCCCCCGTTTCATCATCAGGAATGACGTCAATTTGGATTCCAGTCCGTTCAGCGATTTGTAAATACGCAATATAATTACTGCTGTATTCAGCTCGCGCCGTCAAAATTCGATCGCCAGATTTAAAGGTGTTTGCCAATCCATAAAAGGCACCGGACCAGCCAACAGTGGCATTTTCAACAAATGCCACTTCAGTTGTTTTACAATTGATCAAACCGGCGATGGCATCATACGTATGGTCATCGGCGTCGATGGTTTGGGCGGCAGCTTCATATCCGCCAATTTCGGCTTCTAAATCGATGTGATCTTTTAACGCATCAACAACCACGCCCGGCATTAAAGCCGCACCAGCATTATTAAAGTGCAAAACGTTTTCAGTTCCGGGGGTCTCCGCTCTGGCTTTCTTAACGTCAATCATTAGCGGGTAGACCTTTTGTTGTGGAATGTTGAAATTTTAAGGGAACTTTAGGATGAATATGGTGACGAGCTGCTTCAGCTGCAAATGCGGCTTCTGAAAAGCCGGTTAAAATAAGCCTTTGTTTATGGGGATATACGGCCACATCGCCAATGGCAAAAAGACCGGGTTGATTGGTTTGGGCTGTTGTCGGGTCGGTTTCGATTCGCCTATTTTCAATACCCAGCCCCCAATCAGCAATCGGTCCGAGCTTCTGGGATAAGCCATAAAAAGCCAAAAGCACATCGGCGTCTAAATCTTGAGTTTTGTTATCAAAATCTTCAACCTGAACAGCGTGAAGAGCTGTTTTATCGCCTAACAAACCGGTTAATTGATAGGGCACAACCAAGTTAATTTTCCCAGAATCGGCAAATTCGTGTAAAGTGGTTAAGCTGGCTTCATGGGCGCGGAACCGATCGCGCCTATGGACCAATGATACGGATTTTGCGACATCAACCAGCGCCAAGGCCCAATCGACGGCTGAATCACCGCCGCCCGCAATAACCACGTTTTTATTGGTGTACGCATCAATATTTTTTACAAAATAATTGATCCCCGCACCGGGCCCCATGCGCTCATACTTCTCTAACCCATCCAACGGTGGGCATTTAGGCTCAAACGCCCCAACGCCTGCGGCAATGATCACTGCGCCAACATTGAAGATAGCTTCTTTTGATGTGGTCAATTGCCAGCCCCCATCAGTCAATTTTTCAAGCCCACTTGCCATATGCCCCATGTGATATTGGGGTGCAAAGGGGGCCGCTTGTTGGGTTAACTTTTCAATCAGATCCGTCGCCATAATTTTGGGGTATCCTGGAATGTCGTAAATCGGCTTTTCCGGATACAGCGCAATGCATTGCCCGCCCGGTGCATCCAGCGGGTCGATAATGTGGCACTTCAGGCCTGCCATTCCGCATTGAAAGGCAGCAAAAAGGCCCACTGGCCCTGCGCCAATAATAGCAACGTCTGTTTTGATGACTTGTTGTTTGGTCAAAATGTAGCCTTTAATTTTTTACACGTTTAAAATGCCGCCGATGGCCGTTCTCTGCAAGCGCTTGCTCAAAGGGTACGGGATAGATAATAATAAACCATGTTTTATGATGAATTAGATGCCCATACCGATATAGATATTGCCGATGAAGCTGCAACCGTAGCGTTGGCGGTGAAAATTGTAGATATCTGCGGTGTTGGTGATATGGTGGCGCTTCATGGCACCTTAGGTGTCGGTAAAACGGTGTTCGCTCGGGCCTTCATCCGGGCCCGCGCAGGCCATGCTGAAGAAGTTCCAAGCCCAACATTCACATTGGTTCAGCACTACGAATGTGACCCGGTACCTATTTATCATTTTGATCTCTATCGCCTAAATAACCCGGATGAAACTTTGGAATTGGGATTCGATGATGCCATGGCGGATGGTTCAGTTTTAGTTGAATGGCCAGAAAGGTTGGGCAGTTATATGCCCCAAGACCGCTTGGATATTGAAATCAAACAAGGGGCGCGCGCCAATTCGCGTTTGGTTCGTTTAACTGGCCACGGGTATTGGCTGGCCCGGGTTGCGGATGTGATCAACGAAGGTAAAATTCATGCTATTTAACATGAAAGCCAGTATAAATGCCTGAACGGCAAAATGCGATCAATGCCTTTTTGGCAGATAACGGATGGCAACCGGAACACCGCACCGTATTAGCTGAAGATGCTTCATTTAGGCGTTATGAACGCTTGGCGGATGGCAATCGCGTCGCTGTTTTAATGGATGCGCCACCTCTCCAAGAAGACACCCGCCTGTTTATTCGCATTGCCGAACATCTTTTAAACCTCGGCCTTAGTACGCCAAAAATTTATGCCCAAAACACAAATCAGGGCTTTTTGTTATTAGAAGATTTTGGTGACGACACCTACACCCGCGTCCTCGACCAATCCCCAGCACAAGAACAGGCGCTGTATGAGCTAGCGGTTGATACCTTAATCCATCTTCATAAATGCCCCGTTGAACAACAAATCCCCAAAGATTGGCCCGCGTACGATTTGAAGATGCTATTGGGCGAGGTTCGCATTTTTACCGATTGGTATCTGCCTCATGTCTCGTCAGAACTGCTGGCTCCGGATGCACTCATTGCTTATGAAACCATTTGGGAAGAGCTGTTTGGTTACGTTCAATCTCAACCCAAGTGTTTGGTATTGCGAGATTTCCATGTGGATAATATGATTTCGCTTGATGGAAAACCAGGCATAAAAGCCTGTGGGTTGTTGGATTTTCAAGATGCTTTGGTGGGGGCTCGGGCATATGATTTAATGTCGTTATTAGAAGATGCCCGGCGCGATATGGACGATCATCTGATGTACACTTTAAAAGCGCGCTATTATGCGGCGTTTGATGAGTTGGCAGAACCGGGCGCGGGGCGCAATGCCTTTGATGCCATCTATGCCATTTTAGGTGCAGGGCGTCATGCCAAAGTGATTGGAATTTTCATCCGACTTTTGGTTCGGGATGGAAAGCCAAATTATTTAATCCACATCCCAAGGGTCTGGCGGCTATTGGAAAGAAGCCTCGGGCATCCTATGATGGCATCGGTTCGGGACTGGTTCGATGTTTACGTCCCATCGTCGCTTCGCGATTTGCCACCAACCAACGCACACGAGGATATATGAGCACTACAACAGCCCCCCTTAAAACCGCAATGATCTTAGCCGCAGGCTTTGGGACGCGTATGCGCCCGATTACTGTCATTACACCCAAGCCGTTGGTCAAGGTGGATGGCCGAACACTTATCGATCATGCCATCGATCGTTTGGTAGAAGGCGGAGTTACGGACGTTGTTGTGAATTTGCATTATTTAGGGGATCAGGTTGAGCGCCAACTGAATCGCCGTGAAAACCCAAAAATCAATTTTTCATGGGAACGTGATGAACTGTTAGAAACCGGGGGCGGGGTTAAAAACGCGCTGGGGCAATTGGGAAGCGATCCGTTTTGGGTGATTAATTGCGACTCACTTTGGCTCAATGGCCCGCAGCAAATGATGACCCGCGCGCTTGAGCAATGGGACCCCAACAAAATGGATGCGTTGCTTATTCTACATTCAACGGTCGATGCAAATGGTTATGAAGGGCAGGGTGATTTTCATGCTGATCCCAATGGTCAATTAACCCGTCGGCCGGAATTAGAAGTTTCGCCTTGGCTGTTTACCGGCCTTCAAATTTTAAATCCCAAAGTTTTCACTGATACACCTGACGGCCCTTTTTCATTGAACGTGGTTTACAACACCGCGATTGAGTCGGGCCGATTGTATGGCATGGTTCATGATGGCGAATGGTTTCATGTGGGCACACCCGAAGGGCTTGGTGAAGTTGAAAACTTTATGAAATATCGATATGCCGGTGTGAAGCACCGTTAAGTGATGACGAACGAATTGGATGATACAAAGCGCCCAGCCATATTTACCATTCCTGCTGATTTGCCTTTTGTTGATATCCTTGCTACTGGAATTTTTGATCTGACCGAACACGATCCGGCACGCTTAAGTGTTGTTCATGTTCTATTGCCAACGCGCCGTGCGTGTCGATCGTTGCGTGACGCTTTTTTACGTTTGAGCAACGGTAAGCCAACGCTTCTTCCCCGCATGTCACCCATTGGCGATGTTGATGAAGACGAATTATTGCTTTCGTCCGATGCCGGGACAGATGACGTTGTTGGTGTTAATCCATTAGAAATCCCACCCGCTATCTCGAACCTGAGGCGTCAATTATTGCTGGCTCGAATGATCATGGCAAAGGGGGATACATCACCTGATCAAGCCGTGCGCTTAGCGACAGAACTCGCAAAGTTGCTTGATCAATTGTACACAGAGCAATTAGATTTTTCCGAGTTCGCAACCTTGGTCCCCGATGCCTATTCGGTACACTGGCAAGAAACGTTAAAGTTTTTAGAAATTTTAACCAAAGAATGGCCGGGAATTTTGAAAAGCGAAGGAACAATAGACCCAGCGGATCGGCGCAACCGATTGTTAGAAACCCAAACCCGATTGTGGCGCCAAGAGCCACCTAAGGGCATAGTAATTGGCGCCGGATCAACGGGCAGTATTCCTGCTACTGCGGATTTGTTACTGGCCATATCAAACATGCCAAATGGCCGCGTTGTTTTGCCGGGCCTTGATCAAAGTTTACCTGAAGTCGCTTGGCAAGAACTTGAAGCCCATCATCCGCAATTTGGTTTGTCTCGATTGCTCAATCATTTGGGCGTACAAAGGCGGGATGTTTTAAGCTGGTCAGTAACTCCAAAAGATACCACATCAGATCGTTTGGCTTTAGCACGCATTGCTCTATCTCCTGCCAGTGCGGAAATGCCTCCTTTGGGGGAAGTATCGGAGGCATCTTTTGATAATTGCCTCCGCATTGATTGCCCAACGTCGCGAGAAGAAGCCGGTGTTATCGCGTTAGCTATTCGTCAAACTTTAGAAACACCAACAAAAACAGTTGCCTTAGTGACTCCCGACCGATCATTAGCCCGGCGCGTTGCGTCAGAGCTGAGGCGTTGGCAAATTGATGTTGATGATAGTGGCGGACAACCTTTGGGCATGAGCCCCGCCGGATCTTTTTTTCGGGTGACCGCCCGAATGGTTGGTCAGCAGTATGCGCCTGTTGCGTTGTTATCAGCGCTCAAACATCCATTGGCAGCGGGGGGTATGGAGCGGGCTGAATTTCGGCGGCGGGTCCGTAAACTTGAGCAGTCCACATTGCGTGGGCCGCGCCCGGCACCTGGTATTCAAGGTTTGCGTTTAGCCTTGGCCGAGAATGAAAAAACGTCTGATGAGTTGATTGAACTGATCAACGCCATTGAGTATGCAGCGCGCGACATGGATGAATTGTTGCACAAACCGGCGGCCGGATTATGGGATATGGTGCGGGCCCATATCCGTTTGGTTGAAGCGTTGGCGGCGACTAATTCAGATGAAGGCGCTGGGCAAATCTGGATTGGCGATGCGGGGGAAGTTTTGGCTGGTTTTACCGCTGAGTTGTTGCAGCATGCTTCTGTAATGACAGAGATCGAACCTGCGTCATACCCAGCATTATTAGATGGGTTAATGGCTGGGCGGGCGGTGCGTTCGCGTTTTGGGTTGCACCCACGAATTTTTGTTTTGGGTTTGATGGAAGCTCGATTGCAACGCACCGATCTGGTTATTTTAAGTGGCCTTAACGAAGGCACATGGCCGCCACAATCGGAAGCCGGCCCGTGGATGAGCCGACCGATGATGGCACAATTGGGGTTGCCGCAACCGGAACGCCACGTTGGATTAACGGCTCACGATTTTGTTCAAGCTTTCGCCGCACCGAATGTTTTAATGACTCGTTCGGAACGTGTTGACGGATCACCAACGGTCGCATCGCGCTGGTTGATGCGCTTGGAAAATACACTGAAAGGTGCTGGCTTCGTTCACGGCATTCCAAAAGACGCGACGTATTTAAATTGGTTCGAAGCGCTGGATCATCCGAAGGAAGTGAAATCAATCCAGCCGCCTACGCCCAAACCACCTGTTGCCGCCCGGCCAAAGGGGTTGTCCGTCACTCGGATCGAAACATGGATCAGAGACCCGTATTCAATTTTTGCAGAACAAATTTTACGCCTTAAAGTTTTAGACCCTTTGGATCAAGATCCTGGAGCATCGGATCGGGGAACTTTGATCCACGGAATTTTAGAAGAATTTATGAATGCCAATCCGGGTGACTTACCCGATGACGCAGAGGAGCGATTGGTACATATCGGTGATAGTCATTTTAAAAAACACATGTCGCGGCCCGGCGTCCGAGCTTTTTGGTGGCCCCGGTTCTTGCGCATTGCCCATTGGTTTATAAATTACGAACGCAAACGCCAGAGCGATGGAATTAGCGTCGCCCTGATTGAAAAAACAGGAAATATGACGGTCACGGTTGGAGGTGCTGAATTCAATTTGCGTGCCAAAGCCGACCGTATGGACAGGATGTTGGATGGTAGTTTATCGATCATCGATTATAAAACCGGCCAACCACCAACTGCGCCGCAAGTGGAATCTGGATTGGTCCCTCAGTTATCCTTAGAAGCCGCCATGGTAATGGCGGGAATGTTTCCTGATTTAGCTGCGACGCCAGTTAGTGATTTAACGTATTTACGTTTGTCGGGTGGTCGTGTGCCGGGGGAAGTGAAGCGCTTGAAATTAGATGTGGATGGGGTGGCTGAAAACGCTTTAGCAGGATTGCGCAAGCTCATTGGCATGTATAGCAATCCTAATACACCGTACCGATCCCGCCCCCGCCCGATGTTTAAAAGCCGGTTTGGCAATTATGATCATTTGGCACGGGTTCGGGAATGGTCCAGCAGTGACGGGTGGGACGAGTAATGAGCCAATCTGTGCCCGCCCCCACGTCGGATCAAATTGCCGGTCAAATTATTGCCGCTGACCCGACACAATCGGTGTGGGTTGGGGCCAATGCCGGAACTGGAAAAACCCGTGTTCTGATTACCCGAATTTTACGCCTGTTGTTAGAGGGCGTTCCGGCAACTCGGATTTTATGTTTAACGTTTACCAAAGCTGCGGCGGCTGAAATGGCTAACCGACTAAGCCATCAATTGGGCGCGTGGACGATTATCCTAGACGATGAATTAATATCTGAATTAACTCAGATGATTGGTCGAAAGCCAGAGCCAAGCGTTATTCGCACGGCGCGCCAATTGTTTGCACAAACGTTGGATACGCCGGGTGGATTAAAAATTAGGACTATTCATTCGTTTTGTGAAAGCTTGTTGGGGCGCTTTCCAATCGAAGCTAACGTTGCTCCCCACTTTTCCGTTATTGATGAGCGAACAGCAAACGAATTGCGCTTAGAAGCCCGCGATCATTTGATGCGCCGGGCTGGGTCGGGTGAAAACGAAATCCAAAAAGCATTCTCGTTTATTGCTGGCTTAGTTGATGAAGGTGGGTTCGAGAGTTTGATGGAAGGCATTGATGGCAACCGCCATCATTTGAAAGAATTATTGTATCGCCACGGTGGAGCCGAAGGATTGGGCAATGCCGTAAGGGTGCGTTTAGGTGTGGCCGGTGATGCGAAAGAGCCATCAATGATGGCTGAGAAAATTGGTCGCGATGATGCCGCCTTGTTGCGCGGGGCCGATCTCTTGGATCAAGGGTCCGCGACGGATGTGAAAAAAGCGGTTGCGATTAGAGCCTTTATTAAGGCTGATACCTATTCAGAAATCTTATCAGCCTACGGTGCTTACAAATCTCTTTTTGTTACCCAAAAAGGAACGCCCACGGCTCGGCTTGCAACGAAGGCCGTTGAAAAAATTGAACCCACCATTGTCGATATTTTGATGATGGAACAAAATCGAATTTTAGAAGTGGAAGAGCGTTTAAAAGGATTACGGATTGCGGAAGCTACCGAAGCTTTGGTGCTGGTTGGAGAAACGTTAATTCAAGCTTATGGCGATTTGAAAACATACCGCGCATTGTTGGATTATGATGATCTAATTTTAAAAGTCCGGGATTTGTTGGGCGATGGTCGGGTCAGTTGGGTTCATTATAAATTAGACGGCGGCATTGATCATATTTTGGTTGATGAAGCGCAAGACACTAGCCCCGAGCAATGGGAAGTGATCGCGGCTTTGGCTTCTGAATTTTTTTCAGGCGACGGAGCTGGCATGGATGGTCGCGTGTTAGAGCGCACGATCTTTGCTGTCGGTGATCAAAAACAATCGATCTATAGTTTTCAAGGGGCGGACCCGATTAAGTTTGCTGAAATGCGCACCTATTTTTCGGAGCGGGCAAAAGCGGTGGAGCGACGCTGGCAATCGGTTGAGTTGACCTTATCGTTCCGTTCTGTTTGGACCATTCTAAATACTGTTGATTCTGTGTTCACCGGTGAAGGTGCGCCAACAGGTTTACAAGTTGAGGACGATCCTATCCGGCATTTATCGTTCCGCGATGGGCAGGCTGGAATGGTCGAGTTATGGCCAACAATGACGCCCGATGAAGTGTTGGAAGATGATCCATGGGATGCGCCGTTGGATCAGATGTCACAGAAAAGCCCAGCTGCCCGATTGGCTGAAAAAATTGCGAATACTATATCGGGTTGGTTAGTGAGTGGCGAACAATTGGGCTCAACCGGGCGCGCTATTCAGCCCGGTGATATAATGATTTTATTGCGCCGTCGCGGTGATTTTGCAGAAGAAATGGTGCGTCAATTAAAACAACGGCAAATCCCGGTAGCGGGCAGTGACCGCATGGTTTTGTTAGATCAAATGGCGATCATGGATTTGGTTGCTGTTGGTCGTTTTGCGTTGTTACCGGAAGATGATCTAAACACAGCTATTGTTTTGAAGTCGCCGTTTTTAGGGCTGGACGACGACGATCTTTTTGACTTGGCATATGGACGAGCTAAAACGGCGACGGTCTGGCAACAATTGCGTAACAAGCGGGGCGAGCATCAAAAATACGAATTGGCTGCTGCTTGGTTAGAGTTCTTAGCTTCTGGCGCTGATTTCACTCCGCCGTTTGAATTCTATGCTCGGCTTTTGGGTGAAGGGCGCGGGCGTCATAATTTGTTGGCGCGCTTAGGCCCTGATGCTGCAGATCCTATCGATGAGTTTTTAAATTTGGCGCTCAGTTTCGAGCGCGATCACCCACCTAGTTTAGAAGGCTTTTTGCATTGGCTGGCTGCGGGTAATACGCAAATTAAACGCGATTTGGATCAGGGCCGTGGTGAAGTTCGGGTAATGACCGTCCATGGCGCGAAAGGCTTGCAGGCCAATGTTGTATTTTTGCCTGACACCTGCGTGACCCCTGATGCGCGCCTAGACTCCCGCCTGTATTGGGAAAAAATAGGTGATGATCCACTTTTGTTTTGGCCCGTCATCAAAGACAACGAAGAACAAATTTGTGGTCAGTTGCGCGATCAAGCAAAAGAAAACGCGCTTAATGAATATAGCCGCCTTCTTTATGTTGCCTTAACCCGCGCCCAAGACCGGGTTTATGTTTGTGGTTGGGAAACCAACCGGGGGCGTAGTGAGGGATGTTGGCATGATTTGGTCAAGCGCGGCTTAAAGGGTCAAGGGGCAGAACCTTTTTTACTTGATGATGGCTCCGAAGGGCTACGTTTGCAAAGTGAGCAGGTTGAAGCGCCAGACAATACCGGGGCCGTATCTCTCTTAAGCACTTCTGATATCAAATTACCGGACTGGATTTCATCACCGCCACCGGCAGAACCATCGCCGCCATTACCGCTTAATCCGTCTCGACCAGATAATGAAGATCCGCCGATCCGGTCTCCGTTGGGGGATGACGATGGGGCACGGTTCAAAAGAGGCACGTTGATCCACCGTTTGTTAGAAACACTTCCCAATTTACCGACAACAGATTGGGAAGGTGCCGCGAAGCGTTATTTGGCGCTGGAAACGCATGAGCTGACAGAGGCACAACAGGCTGAAATCGCCTCTGAAACAGTGGCTGTCTTAACCGATTCGGAGCTTTCTGTATTATTTGGGCCAAAATCTGTGGCTGAAGTGCCGCTGGTGGGCACGGTTGGAATGGGGGCTAGTGCCGGAATTATTTCAGCTCAAATTGACCGACTTGTCATTGATGAGGACCTGATCATTATTGTTGATTATAAAACCAATCGACCACCGCCGACGGATGAAGCTCAAGTGTTTCCTCAGTATCTGCGCCAAATGGCGTTGTATCGGGCGGCTCTTCGCAAGATTTATCCAGACCGCCGGATTGAGGCCGTGTTGTTATGGACCGATGCTCCGCGTGCTATGTGGTTAAATGGGGCCATACTTGATCCGTATGAGCCTTGACGAAGGGTCAGCACGTGCCTAAATTTAAGGAACGGTTAAGGCGTTGTTAATCAACTTCGTGACCCAATTATTTAGTTTTAGTCGCAATAGGAAAAAATCATGTCTATAGAGGTAACAGACGCATCCTTTGATGCAGACGTATTGAACGCAGAAGGCCCGGTATTGGTCGATTTTTGGGCAGAATGGTGCGGACCCTGCAAACAAATTTCTCCAGCTTTGGAAGAAATGGCAACGGAAATGGGTGGCAAGGTCACTATTGCTAAAGTGAACATCGATGACAATCCTGGCGTTCCTTCTAAGTATGGTGTTCGCGGCATTCCAACATTGATTTTATTCAAAAATGGCGAAGTGGCAGCAACTAAAGTTGGCGCTTTACCAAAAAGCCAATTGGTTGAATGGGTCGAATCCGAACTTTAGACCCTACGAATCAATCCATACTTTTAAAACGCCTGCTTTTTTTGCAGGGTTTTTTATTGAGTTTTTTTAAGCGGGGACTTGTTTGAGCTCAGCCATTGCCTGTTTGATAATCGATACCGATGCCCATAGCGATATCAAAGCAATGATGGCGCCAACGGCTAAGTCTGGCCACGCGGTTTGGCTGGCCGAAACTCCAGCACCGGCACAAATAACCGCGACATTAGCAATCGCATCGTTGCGGGTGCATAACCAAACGGACCGCATGTTGGCGTCGCCGGAGCGGAATTTGAATAAAAGATAAGCGCAAAAAAGGTTGGTGATAAGCGCGAGTAAGCCAATGCTGCCCATAATTTCATCGACTGGGGGCTCGGCATTATAGAAACGCTGGGTGGTGGTCGCTATAACCCATAGCCCGAACAAACTAAGCGATGCTCCTTTGGCCATTTCGGCCCAGGCTCTGGCCCGCAAGCCCATACCAAAACAACAAAAGTAATAGCATAGGTTGTCGCATCGCCAAAAAAGTTTAGAGCATCGGCTTGCAAAGAAATCGAGCGGGCTTGCCAGCCTGCTAAAATCTCAATACCGAACATCGCCGCATTGACGGCAAGTGCAACTCACAAAACACGGCGGTACGCGCCGTCGGGTGGTGTTTCAGGGGGGGCATGACAACAAATAATCGACACGTTACTTAAACCTTTGACGTGTTTGATGCGCCTTGCGTAAGAAGTCCGCGTAAGTCGCGCTCAAAGATTTCGATCGGGCCACGCATGATTTCAGGCTCATTAATGGGCGTCCAACCGCCGGTTCGCATTGCCGGTGTGACGCCGCCTGATCCCACATATAAGCAATTATAACCTAAGTGGAGGGCATTTTTTTCAATTTCTTCAATCAACGCAACACCGATCCCTTGGCCCCGGTAGCGTTCAACCACAAACATGGCCGCCAGCCAGGGTGATAGATGGCGATGGGTATCGATGGAGCGGGCTTTAAGCGCCGCAGTTCCGAAGATTTCTTGATCTTCACCAATGGCAACCAATGCCAGTGGAATTTCATCGTGATTGCAGCAATCATTTAAATCGGTTTCGGCATCGCCCGGCCCCTGGCGACCATAATAAGGCTCCCACTCGTCAATAAACATGGGGGCCAAGGGAACAATCAGTTCCCGTGCATCGGCAAGGTAAATAATTTTATAATCAATAGGCATTTAAAATCCGTAGGCATGTAATGAATATAAATGAATTCAATCGTATTTTATCGACAAGCGCCAGCCTTGAATTTTATTTATGCTAGGAATTACGATTGGAAATATAAAAGACTACGACGGAAGATAGAATTAGGGCAACAACGGCGGTCATGGATGCCGGAATGAAGCTACCTGTCATGTCATATAAGGTGCCCGCATAGGTCGGGCCAACGATTTGGCCAAAACCAAATGATGCCGTCATCAAGCCAACAACTTGCCGAGGGTCGCCCGTGGTAAAGGTCCGCCCTCCAACCAAACCCAGCGCGGTTAAGGCAATGAACGTGCCGCCTAACAGCATTCCGGCCATTAACAACGCGACCGGCGACGACCAGAGGACGCTGGCACAAACGCCAATCACTTCAGCAATGCATGCAATGGAAAAGGCTTTTAAAATACCAACCCGACGCCCAACCCACATCCATGCCGCAACGGATGGAATTCCGGTCAAACCAACGACCAACCAAATAACCGGTTCCAATTCGCGAACCCCACCGGTTTCGCGGACGATGGTCATTAAAAAGGTTGCGGTGATGATGTAGCCAAAACCAAATAACCCATAGGCTGCGATCAACGCAATTAGCCCCGGTTTTTTTTCGCCAGACCCAGAAACGGCCCCAGATTGAGATTGTTCAGGAACCAGCAGACAAACAAGTAGGGTGGCAATAAACGATACTAAGCCGCCTGCAATCCATTGCCCCCGCCAATCGATATCAATTATTACCGCGCCGGATACAATCAGAGCAGACAGGGTAATGCCCAACCCAACGCCGCCAAAATGAACTGCTGATAAGCTACCCCGGTTCATTTTAAGCAATTGATCAACAACCAATGTGGATGAGTAAACAAAGGCAAAGGCGCTGGCGACGCCGCCGATAAAGCGAATTACCATGAATGCCGACAAATCGTAAACCAAACCAACAACAGCAGTTGTTGCGGCACCCAATAAAAGCCCGCCAATCATCCAAAGGCGGCGGGACCCTCGCAATCTTGGCGATGATGCAGCTAAGGCACCAATTAAATAACCAACGTAATTAGCGGATGCAATCCATCCTGCTTGCGTTTTACTTAAACCCAAATCGGCAATCATATTTGGCAATATTGGCGTGTAAATAAAGCGCCCAAGGCCAACCGCTACAGCCAAAGCCAACATGCCCCCCAATGCAACCAGCCAAGGTGAGCGATTATCCGTCATGACTTTATCTGGTCGGCGGGTGGTGATTTGAGCACAACGACTGCAGGCGATTTACGAGCGCGCGCGGCTTTTGCTTCGCGATGTGAAATGTAAGTGACAGACGCAACTACAATCCCGCCACCGACGATAACGTATATATCGATGGCTTCATTAAATAAGGTCACGCCCAATATTGAAGCCCAAACCAATTGCAGAAAACTAAGCGGTTGGGTGACCGTGATGGGGGCTGCTTTGAAGGCACGGGTTAAAGTGTAATGGCCGCAGGTCGCCATTACAGCGGTTAAAAATAACCAGCCGATTTCATGAGGACTGGGGGTTTGCCAAGAATATATGGCACCGGGTAGCAGTGCGATCGTGCAAAAAACAGTTAACATGGCAACGATGATGCCCGTACCTTGATTGTCGGTCATCCGTTTTGCCATCAAGAATGAGGCCGCGAATATAGGTGCTGCAGACAATTGGGCCAATTGGCCTGAATTAATTTCCTGAAATCCAGGTCGTAAAATAACCAGAGCGCCAATAAAGCCGATTACAATACTGATGATCCGGCGGGCATGGAGTTTTTCTCCCAAAAACAAAGCGGCTCCTAGTGCGACAAAAATAGGTGCGACATAGCCAATGGCAGTTACTTCTGCTATGGGAATTCGAGCCATGGCATAAAACCAAAGGATGACACCAAGGGCATGCAAAAAACCACGAATTGCAAAAAATCGAGTGAGTTTTAAGGACGGTGGGCTTCTGCACAAAGGAATAAGGGCAGGAACGACCAAAAGGATCCCAAATGCATACCGAATAAACGCCATTTCCATGGCAGGGAGCGAGGATCCAATGTGGCGAACAATACCAGTAACGCTGACAAAGAACAGGCCCGTTAATACCATCCAGCCAATTCCAGCCAGCGGGTTCTGAGGAAGAGATCTAGTGGCTTCTGTCGGCAAAGGGTTCATAATTTGATGCTATATATAAGAAGCCAAAAGGGCAATTTCACAAATGCTATAAGATTACCTCGTGGCTGCTGTCTGACACAAGTTCGTCTTACTGTTAACTCGAAAAGAATTGTTTGACTGTTTGTTGCTGTATTCGAAAAAGGTTTTCCCTTCTCCTAAAATGCCTTACATTCAGAGTACGCATTGAAAGCAATTAGGAACTATTATGAGCAAACTGGAAATTTATCAGATCGCGGTCTTGAACGATAATTACGTCTATTTGGCCCATGATGCTGAAACCGGTGCAACAGCCGTAGTTGATCCGGCAGTCGGTGGCCCGGTGTTGGATGCTTTGGCGGCAAAGAGCTGGAAATTAACTCATATTTTGAATACCCATCATCATGCTGACCATACGGGAGCTAATTTGGATCTGAAGCAACAAACAGATTGCATCATTGTTGGGCCGAAAGCCGATGCGGAACGGATCCCGGGCATTGATGTCGAAGTTTCAGATGGAGACACCTACGCTGTTGGCAACGCAACAGCCCAAGTTTTTGATGTCCCAGGACACACCCGTGGCCATAATGCCTATTGGTTCGCAGATTCAGACGCTTTGTTTTCAGGAGATACCTTATTTTCTATGGGGTGTGGGCGGTTATTTGAAGGTACAGCTGCTCAAATGGTCAATTCGTTAGCCAAGTTTACCGCTCTGCCGGATAAAACACAGGTTTTTTGTGCCCATGAATACACCCAATCGAATGGCCGCTTTGCCTTATCTGTCGAGCCTAAAAATAAAGCCTTGGTGGACCGTATGGCTGAAGTTGATCAATTGCGTAAAGTGGGGAAACCAACTGTTCCCTCAACTATAGCTATCGAAAAAGCGACAAATCCCTTTTTGCGCCCCAGCAGTGCTGAGTTGCAGAAAATGGTTGGTTTGGTTGGCGCTGATTTAGTCGATGTTTTTGCAGAAACACGCAAACTTAAAGATAATTTTTGAAAGAAAAGCCGGAGCGAAGGGTCGCATTCGTGAACGTGGCTTTACGGCAAGATTCACGAACTAATTCCTGTTTTCGACGCCTAAAAAACCAACGGGGGGTCCGCGTTTAAACCCACCGCTCCGTTCATTTTAAACGATGCCACATGTCGTCGCCAACAATGCCCATTTACCCTTAGTATTGGACAAACGAGCTACCGTTGATACGCAGGCGATAACGCCAGAAGTTAATGTTAAATAAGCGGTCCGCGATAAATTAGTGTCCGCCATAAATGACGCTGGCAGTGGATCAAGCCCACATACTTCTTGAACACTCTCTAAGTGTCCCGCAATGTCTAAACGAACCGCCCCATAAAGCTCGATAAGCTGTAAGTCGTCTATCACCTGATCTCGCAACTGGACGTGTTGGCACAAGGGGATAACTTTATGGTGTTTCCCTTTGATTAAGGTGAATTTTGAAGAAATAAAGTAATTAGCATCTGTTAAGTAACCGTGAATTTTTCTTATATCTGGTTCGTCGCGATACGAAATGACCCGTTGGTATTTGTCGACTAAGTGTTGGTAATAAGATTGGTTTAGGTGCTCTGGTGTGAGTTCCATCAAAGTGTAGCTGTTAGAAAACAGCCCTTTTAAAATTGTATCGCATCCCAATCATAAGCCAAAAAGGCCCGGCATCTGAATTTTAAAATTTAGGCAGGTGTTTCTAAAACAGTCATGTTGATCTTTCCGAGAAGCAAATAAATGCGCATTCATAGGAAGTATTGAGAATAGTATATGCATTTTAAATGCGTACAAAAAAATACATCAAAAAGTGCACACCTGTTTATGTAATTCATTATAGCAGGGCTTTGATTATTGATGGTTAGCTAGAACAGTTCCGGCGAGATAGAGCGATCCACAAATAAGAATTCGTCCGGGTTTTGGTGATAAAATAACCTGTTTTGCTACCGCGTGCTCAACAGAGCGGCATATTGTAGCAGGAATTTCTATGCACTGAGCGGCAGTTAAAAGAGCTTCAGGCTTAAGGGCGTTTTCCTCGCCGGGAATATCAATGCAACTCATGTTTGCAATATGCGCTTTTAGGGGCTTCAGAAAAGCTTTGGGTTGTTTCGAATTGAGCATCCCAAAAATACCATAGAGTGGTTTTCGGGGGACGTCTGCTCGCCAGACTTGAGCTTGTCCCACTATTACTTGGGCAGCGGCCTCATTATGCCCGCCATCGATCCAAATTTCCCACCCATCGGGTAATAAGTCCATCAAAGGGCCCTTGACCAAGCGCTGCATCCGGCCCGGCCATTGGGCACTGCTCAACCCCGTTTGACGGGCGACAAGGGATGTTTTGCACACGGCTAGTCTGTCCAATGCGGCTAAGGCAATGCCGGCGTTATTGATTTGATGGGGGCCGACTAAATTGGGTAGGGGGTGAGCAGTGCGACCGCGCGGGTTTTCATAAATTAATTCTTTACCAGCCTGATGAACAGACCAATCTTCGTCTTGACGATACAATGCAACGCCTAATTCTTGGGCAGTCGCAATGATCGGTTGCATTGCTTGACTCGGTTGCTTCGCCACAACGCACGGCGTACCGCGTTTTAAAATACCTGCTTTTTCACGAGCTATTTGAGTTATAGTGTCGCCCAAAAATTGCTGATGATCTAATGAAATAGGGGTTAAAACCGTTACAGCCGGTTGGCGGATGACGTTGGTTGCATCTAAGCGCCCCCCCAGTCCGGTCTCTAATAAAACGACATCGGCCGGATCGCTGGCAAACGCAACCAAGGCGGCGCAGGTGGTGATTTCAAAAAACGTAATGGGCTCGTCGGTGTTTATTTTTTCGCAGCCTTCTAATAGCTCGCTTAACGCCGCTTCGCTGATCAATTCACCGTTTAATCGAATGCGTTCGTTAAAGCGGACCAAATGGGGCGATATGTGAACGTGAACGCTATAACCTTCGGCTTCAAGGGCGGCCCGCATATAGGCTATGACGGAGCCTTTGGCGTTGGTTCCTGCAACATGGACAACGGGTGGCAAATAATTTTGTGGATCACCAAGCTTTTCTAAAAGCGCCAAAACCCGGCCTAACGAGAGGTCGATGATTTTAGGATGCAACGACATCAAGCGCTGCAAAATCAAGTCACTTTGCTTGTGCAGAATGGGGCTCACGTCAGCACTCCAGCTTAAAGCTTGATGGTTTCATCCACCGGCACGGCGTTATTGTTTTCAATAACCAAGGGAGCCATCGGCGCATCGGCACTGTCTTCAAGGGCGATGGGAGCCTCTGTATCTGTCGCAGCAGCGAGTGTTCCCGGATTTAAAAGCCCGGTGATGCGGATTAACGTTTCGCGTAATTCGTCGCGGTACGTAACCATGTCGACCATACCGTGATCAAACAAATATTCAGCTGTCTGAAAACCTTCAGGCAAGGTTTCGCGGATAGTTTGTTCAATCACCCGCTGGCCAGCAAAACCAATTTGACAGCCCGGTTCAGCAATCGCGATATCACCCAACATAGCGAACGATGCTGTTACGCCACCGGTTGTGGGGTCGGTCAAAACAACAATATAAGGAAGCCCGGCTTCTTTAACTTCTTCAACCGCAACGGTCGACCGAGTCATTTGCATTAAAGACAAAATGCCTTCTTGCATCCGCGCTCCGCCTGATGATGGGATGACGATCAATGATGCGTTTTTGTCAACCGCTTCACGCGCCGCCGCAACCAAGCCGTTGCCAACCGCAATGCCCATGGAACCGCCCATGAACGAGAAGTCGAACACAGCAACGACAACCGGGTTGCCGCCCATATTTCCGCTGGCAACGGTTATGGCGTCTACTTTTCCAGTTTTCGCGCGTGCATCTTTAATGCGGTCTGAATATTTTTTGATGTCTTTAAATTTAAGCGGGTCGGCAATAGTGTCTTCAAGCTCAAGCGCCGTATACGCATCGCCATTGAATAACAGCGTCAAACGGGCTTCCGCATTAATTCGCATGTGGTGGCCACAATGCTGGCACACGTGATTGTTTTTGTCCAAATCACGATGGAAAATCATTTGCGCGCACGATGAACACTTGTGCCACAGGTTTTCCGGAATGTCCTTTTGGCCCGTAACCAAATTACGTAGCTTGGGGGGAACGAAATTTTTAAGCCAGTTCAACGCTACGCTCCTATTCTTTTATTTACGCTACGAACACCCGCCGCCAATTCAGACACTAGCTTGTGAACCTTTGGTGCAATGCCCGGCGTCGGGTTGTCGTTTTCATCCAAATTATCAGTAATAACCCGAACTAAAGCTGACCCCACAATCGCCGCGTCGCCTACCTTAACAGTATCTGCAGCGTTTTCGGGGGTTTTTATGCCAAAGCCAACAGCAATCGGCAAATCAGTGTATTTCCGAATGCGCTCTAAATGCGGTGCAATATCAGCGGATGTTGCTGATTTGGTGCCGGTAATACCCGTAATAGAGACGAAATAAATAAATCCAGATGCATTCTCTACCACCCGGGGCAAGCGTTTATCGTCAGTCGTTGGCGCGGTCAAATAAATGAAATTCATGCCTGCGGCTATTGCCGGTTTACACAATTCATTTTCTTCTTCTGGCGGTAAATCAACAACAATATAGCCGTCAACGCCGACTTCTTTGGCATCAGATAAAAAGGTGTCGATGCCATAAATATAGATCGGATTAAAATATCCCATCAAAATAATCGGCGTTACGTCGTCTTGTTTGCGAAATTTGCGTACCATATCCAGCGTCTTTTTAAGGGTCATTCCCTTTTTCAAAGCGCGCAACGAGCTCGCTTGAATTGCCGGGCCATCGGCCATGGGGTCGCTAAATGGAATGCCAAATTCGATCATGTCAGCGCCTGCATTTGCCAGCCCCATCAAAATCTCTAACCCGGTATCATAATCTGGGTCGCCAGCGGTAATGAAGGTGCCCAAACCACCACGGCCTTCGGCCTTCAAGCGATCAAACATTTTTGTAATACGGGTCTCGGTTTGTTCTGCCATTTTCTTATCCCTGATCCGTATCGCCCATGTCGAGCCCCAAGTGTTTGGCGACTGCAAAAATATCCTTATCGCCGCGCCCACACATGTTCAAAACCAATAAGTGATCTTTCGGGTAGGACCCAGCAATTTTAGCCACATGAGCGAGCGCATGGCTTGGCTCTAATGCCGGGATAATTCCTTCGGCTTTGGTGCACAATTGAAACGCGTTCAAAGCTTCATTATCTGTCACGGATACATAATTGACCCGGCCTCTATCTTTCAGCCATGAATGCTCTGGGCCAATGCCGGGGTAATCCAATCCAGCTGAAATCGAATGCCCGTCCAAAATTTGGCCGTCATCGGTTTGCAATAGATAGGTTCGGTTGCCGTGCAATACACCGGGTTTTCCGAGGGTTAACGAAGCGCAATGCTCATCCGTATCTATGCCTTTTCCGCCCGCTTCAACGCCAATAATCTCGACCGTCTCATCATCTAAAAACGGATGAAACAAGCCCATTGCGTTTGATCCACCGCCCAAGCATGCTACCAACGTATTGGGCAAGCGGCCTTCTGCTTCTTGCATTTGTTCGCGAACTTCATCACCAATCACACTCTGGAAATCACGGACCATGGTTGGGTAAGGGTGTGGGCCAGCAACCGTGCCGATGATGTAGAACGTATCATCGACGTTGGAAACCCAGTCCCGCAATGCTTCGTTCATGGCGTCTTTTAAAGTGCCAGTTCCCGACGTTACGGGGCGAACTTCTGCGCCTAACAAATTCATACGAAACACATTTGGGCTTTGCCGCTCAACGTCGGTGGCTCCCATGTAGACGATGCAGGGTAGGCCAAACAAGGCGCAAACCGTGGCCGTTGCAACGCCATGTTGCCCGGCACCCGTTTCCGCAATAATCCGGGTTTTACCCATGCGTTTGGCCATCAAAATTTGACCGATGGTGTTATTAATTTTGTGCGCACCGGTGTGGTTCAGCTCGTCGCGCTTGAAATAAACTTTTGCGCCACCAAATTTCTCAGTTAAGCGCTCCGCAAAATACAACGGGCTCGGCCGACCAACGTAGTGCTTCATATAATAATGAAACTCTTTCCAAAAATCGGGGTCGCTTTTGGCTTTGTTCCATTCGTTCTCAACTGCCAAAATAAGAGGCATCAAAGTCTCGGCGACATAGCGCCCGCCGTAAATGCCAAAATGGCCGTCTTCGTCGGCTCCAGCGCTATATGTATTATGCTTCGTCATAAAAAATTCCTGTAAGTTCCGGCATGTCTATCCGATGTTCGCAATAAAACACATATGGGCAGAAAAAACGAACCCGAATTTGTGTTATCTGGGCTCTAAAGCCCTTAAAAATTGACGAATTTTGTCTAAATTTTTGTTACCGGGCGCATCTTCCACCCCTGAGGATACATCAACCCAGTGCGCGCCGCTAATTTGGGCGGCTTCGGCCACGTTCTCTGGCGTCAATCCACCGGCTAATAACCACGGTTTAGCCAACGAAAATCCGTTCAATACTTTCCAATCAAAAGCAACGGCATTGCCGCCCGGCCGGGTCGCGTCGCTGGGCGGTCTGGCATCAAACAAAAAGTAATCAACCACCGCGTCATAGCCGCGCGCCACCATCAAATCAACTTGATCCTCAACCGGTAACGCCTTTATCACCGGCAGGCCGAAGGTATGGCGTATTTCAAACACCCGCTCTGGCTCTTCATTTCCGTGTAGCTGCAAAATATCAACGCCCGCATTTTTGACGATATCCGCCAACAAAGTATCATCCGCATTGACCGTAAGCGCCACTTTTTTAACACCGTCCGGTACCCGAGATGTAAGAGTTGCCGCATCGGAAATACTAATTGAGCGCGGCGACGGTGGAAAAAACACAAAACCAACCATCGAAGCCCCAGCCTCAACAGCACAATCAACAGAATCAGAGGTCTGAAGCCCACATATTTTTGCTTGAATTTTCATGATAGAAGTATTAATGGCGAAGGCGATCCTTTTCAAGGGTTTGCTTAATTTCAATAGATGAATTTCCCCATCAAGAGGGGAGGGACTGGTACTACCAAGCAATATGAACATCTTTTCCGGGTATTGGTTATGATGTTGTGCGTTTATCGTCCGATAACAACCTATCCAACGTATATTCAAGGAATTCAATATTTGGTTTTGAGCCACATATTTTCAACAACTCCAATCCGATTTGAGATAGAATGACTTTACCTTTTGTAAGGTATTCTCTGAAGCATTTTTAAATTCTAGTGATATAGGTGTTTCAAAATATTGAGTTAATTTAATTTTCAATTTATCAGTGAAAGCAAAATCTGTTACATTAATAAAATTTATTACCCCTAATTTGTTTAAATGAGATAAACTAGTATAATTTAAGCCTGCTTTGTTATAAAATATTTCTTGTACGTCATAAATAAAAAGGACAAATTGTTGGTAGATTACCCATACAAAACTATCAGCTTTTGTAAACAGTTCTGCGTATACTTTGTCGAGGAAAGCAATTGTTTCAATAGTTCTTTTGGAAAAAGTGCTAGGTTCATTTGCGTGTCCGGCAAGTAGTCTTGCCCATAAATCCTGCATTTCGTGGTCAGAAACCAAGTGACTTTCTTCAAAAAAATCGTTAGCCAATCGGCTTTGGTTTATTTTGGTTTTGCATTATCTTTGATATGTGGGATCGCTTTTTCTTCAATCTGCTCCATATGCTCTTGTTTTTGGCCTTCTTCACGAGCCATCCTTTGAAGGGCGCGCTCTTCTATTTCGCTGATTTCAACGCGCGTGCACGGGCCTCAACGACTAAGGCCTCAGCTTGAGCAACGCGTTTAATTGGCCTTGGCCTGAATGCCCCTCCAATTGCTTCAGATATTTATTCAATAAAAACCGTCACGGGTTTTTATAAGCTGTTGAAATGGACATTTATTAAGGGGGTGTTATCAGCCATTAGTAAAGGTGCCAAAACAATAAGACTAATAAGTAGATAGTCATGTATGACTTCAGTTTAAGCAACCCACATTGAAAAGGTATCAGTCGTTAGCTTCGGGCTTCTTTATGGCGCTCCAAGCGAGCATTACCCAGCCGCTTATAAACAGCATTCCACCAATGGGGGCAGCGGCGCCTATGGGTTCTGCGTCTATGAGGCAGTAGGAATAGAGCGATCCTGAGAATAAGAAAATCCCGCCAACGAAAGACCACCCAGCTCTGACTGCCCAATAGGCGGCGCGGTCTTTACGGTTTGCGGCTAACCACGAGACTGCAAAAAGCGCCAAGGTGTGCCACATGTGGTACTGGACGGCGGTGGCGAAAATATCGCGGATGGCTTCATTCCCCGCCAGTTTATGATAACCATATCCCCCAAGGCCAACCGCAATGGCACCGCTTATCCCGGCAACAACAACCCAAACGCGCCACGATTGGAAATTCATTAGTTGAGCGCCTTTATGAGACCTAAATGGGTATGGACGGCTTGTTCAAAATCGGTAGCGGGTTTGGTTTCCATTCCATCAACCGCATCCAAATAAGCGGCGACGTCTTTTTTAACAATTCCCATGGTGTTGTTGGGGGCGTAAGCTTGGTTGGACCAGTCGATGGAATCAAAATTATCGCCATACCATGTGCTGCCGGAACTGGTGCGCATGACTTCCAAAATGGTTTCACGCTCAACGCCTAAAGCATCGGCTGAAGCGAGCGCATGGCGGACCGCAACAATGCCCGCGGCGGCAACAAAATTGTTAACTACTTTACATTTTAACCCGGCACCGACGGGCCCTAAGCGGTGGACTTTATTGCCCATGGCGTTAAATGCAGGCATTAAATGCTCAACGACATTTTCAGGCCCACCGACCATAAACGTCAATGATCCATCAATCGCCCGAAAACCGGTTCCCGACATCGGTGTGTCGATCAACACCACGTCGTCCGGTAAGCGGCTTTGAATTTCATCCAGCACGCGGGGTGATAAGGTTGAACTAATGGCCAGCGTTTTTGGATGGTTTGGGTGCTTGAAAATAGCTTGTACATCAAACAATAAATCTTGGGTTTGTTGCCAGTCGCGAACAACTGAAAAAACGATGTCGACGCGGTCTGCAAACTCATTGGGGTCTTCGATCATATGGTCTTGAAAGTCACCAAATTCTGCCAAGGGGCGCACATCATAGCCAAAGACTTCAAGCCCGGCCTTTTGCAATTGTTTTGCCATGGGCAAACCCATATTTCCACATCCGGCCATGCCGATAACTTGATCTTTTAGGTTCATTGTCATTCGTTACTCCCGTTAGCTTTCCTGCTTGGCCGCGTCGATCAAGGCAGTAAATAAATTAAAATGTGCATCGCCACCGGTGGCAAAAAATTCAGGGTGCCATTGGACACCAAGGCAAAACCGTTTATTTGGAATTTCAACGCCTTCAACAACGCCGTCTTCAGCTATAGCATTAATGATCAGGCCATCTGGATTGTTATTCAAGGCTTCGTTATGGGCGGTGTTTACTGATATTTGCGTGACGCCTAAAACGCTGTGTAAGTGTGAGCCGGAAACCACATCAACACCGTGCGCGCATTGTTCAGCGGGGCGGTGGTTTAGGTGATCAATATCTGTTTCAACGGCATCGTGCAAATTGCGATAAAAGGTGCCACCATAGAGACCCGCCATCACCTGCATTCCGGCGCAAACGCCCAGCACAGAATGGTTTTTGTCAATCAGACGGCCCATCAAATGTTCTTCAAATTTGAACCGGGGGTGCAGGACTTCTGGCCCGTTTTCTGGCTCTCCATACAGCCGCGCCGGGAACGGATAAGTGCCACCGGGGAATACAAAACCGGCGCAAAGTTGGGTGAATTCGTCTGTAGCGTCCTCTATATACGGGATACCAATGGGTGTGCCGCCAGCGTTCCAAATGGCATCGAAATAGACGGTGCGTAAGGCATAATGCGGGCGCTTCGAGAACGAACCTTCGCCCTCATAATCCAATAATATCCCGATATTTGGCCGCTCCGTCATTCACTTAATGCCTCACCCTTAAATCCACACCTACATATATGCCGCGCCGCAATCGGCTTGTCTATAGCATCAGAGTTGGTATACAATTTATAAGCTTCATGGGAGGACCGGCACGTGCCACTATTACATCTGGCGATACTTGCATTAGTGCAAGGCATTACCGAATTTTTACCTATCAGCTCGTCAGGGCATTTGGTTTTGGTCCCGGTTTTCCTAAAGATCCCGGATCAAGGATTGATGATTGATGTGGCGGTACATGTCGGCACATTAGGCGCGGTGTTACTCTATTTATGGCGTGATGTTTGGAATATGACATCCGGATTGGCGCAAATGATGTGCGGAAGAAGCAATTCAGGCACTAAGCTTTTGGGTTATTTGGTGCTCGCAACATTGCCGATTATTGGCGCTGGGTATGCCATGAACTACTATTACCCTGCGGGTATTCGAGGCATTGAAGTGATTGGTTGGGCGACGCTTGGGTTTGGTTTGGTTTTGATGATCACAGACCAAATAGGAATGACCCTGCGCCGGATTGAGCATTTAACAATTTCAGACACGTTAATTATTGGTTTCGCGCAGGTTTTGGCACTAATTCCGGGCGTATCGCGCTCCGGAATCACCATGACCGCAGCCCGCGTTTTGGGTATGGAACGTTCCGAGGCGGCGCGGTTTTCAATACTTTTGTCGATCCCAGCCATTCTGGGCGCGGGCTCTTTAAAGGGCTATGACCTATGGAAATCAGGTGATGCCCAATTAACCAACGATGTCTTTTTAGGCGCTGGAATAGCGTTTATTACAGCGCTTATTACGATCGCTCTTTTGATGGCTTGGTTGCGTCGGGCAACGTTTACACCGTTTGCTCTTTATCGGGTTGTTTTGGGTATCGCGCTGCTTGCTTATTCCTACGGTTGGATTGACAAAACAATGTTTTAAAAGGTGCTCCGCCACACGATTATGGGCGACGCCCAATGTCGTGTGATGCTCGTTCTTTATAAATTTTAGTAGCCGTTGGCCAAATCAATCAAATTCATTGGCACTTCTCCGCGCTCAATCCGCCTGATGTTTTCAGCCACATACCCCGCCCCAGAATGCGGTGCCGTCAATGCAGCAATATGCGGCGTCATGGTAACTTTTGGATGATCCCAATAGGGGTGATCGGATGGTAAGGGTTCGGTGTTAAATACATCCAAAACCACTTTCGATAAATGCCCCTGATCAAGTGCCGCCAAAAGGTCATCATCAACCACATGACCGCCGCGCGCACAGTTGATGAAAACCGCATTTTTAGGCAATTGGTTGAGTAGTTTTGAGTCGATAATTCCAGTTGTTGCATCGGTTAAGGGCAGCAAGCAAATCAAGATCTCAGAGCGGGCTAAAAAATCAGATAGACCGTCGTCACCAAAATAACTGGTGATCCCGTCGATCTTCTTTTCAGAACGCGACCATCCGGCGACATCGAAGTGTAAGCTGGATAGGGCGCGCCCGGCGGCTGTACCTAATTCACCCAAACCCAAAATCCCAACTTTGCGGTTCGCTGCGATTGCTTGCGGCAATTGAGTCCACGTTTTAGACGCTTCAAATGCTTGGTATTTGTCCATATCGCGATGATGATGGATTGTCCAATAGACAATATAATGTGTCATGCCTTGGGTTAGGGAGGTATCAACCAAACGGGCAACCGGTTTGTTGGTGGGCAATTCTGGATCGCACGTAATACCATCTATGCCCGCACCCAAAGATAAAATGGCTTTGATGTTAGGGAATCTTTTGATTACCCCGGGAGATGGTTTCCAGGCTAATACATAATCAACATCAAGTGGATCAATTGCATCAGCATCTTGTGGCCACGCATAAAAGTTTAATTCCGGCAACTCAGCCTGCAAATGTCCGCACCACGCATCAACGCGATCTTCGTTCGATATAAACATTAAATTCATAAACAAAATCCTCCCACAGCCTCAATGCGAAGCAATTGTTAAGACATATTCGTATCGTGATTTATGGCGGTGGTGTCAATAGGGAATGCGTGTTGAGAATGTTTGCAACAAACTAAACTAAGTAGATTATAGGGTGGGGCGTCATTGCCCAACAACCCCACTTTCGTCGGCTTTAAGATCAAAAGCGGCAGCCATTAGGGCTTGGGTGTAAGGCTGTTTTGGGGCATCCAAAATTTGAGATGCGGGGCCAAATTCAACAATCTTTCCAGCCTTCATAACAATAATATCATGACTAACTGCGCGAACGACTTTCAGGTCATGACTGATAAATAGGTACGCTAAATTATGCTTTTTCTGTAAATCCCGAAGCAATTCAACAATTTGGGCCTGCACCGACATATCGAGCGCGCTGGTTGGCTCGTCCAAAACAATAAATTTTGGCCGCAATATAAGCGCCCGGGCGATAGCGATGCGCTGGCGCTGGCCACCGGAGAATTCGTGCGGGTAGCGATCTTGCATTTGGGGCTCTAAATCAACTTCGCACAACACATCGTCAATCAGTTTGCGCCTCTCATCTTGGTTGCCGCCCAAGTTATGAACCAGCAATCCTTCTTCAATGATTTGCCCAATCGATTGACGCGGGCTTAACGATCCGTAGGGGTCTTGGAAGACGATTTGCATTTCACGGCGCAACGGGCGCAGCTGTTTGGAGGTCAGCCCTTGTAATTGATCACCTCGAAACTGGAGGTCACCTTCACAAGAGTCGAGCCGGATCAGGGCGCGGCCCAAGGTCGATTTTCCTGAACCCGATTCGCCAACCACACCCAAAGTTTGGCCTTCGCGGACGGTTAGTGATATGCCATCGACAGCCTTAACATGGCCGACGGTTCGGCGTAAAACCCCTTTTTTGATGGGAAACCAAACTTTAACGTTCGCACCTGAAATAACCTTGGGCGCAGATGGGTCAGCATCATCCGGGAGGCCTTTGGGCTCAGACGCTAATAAATGCTGGGTGTAGGTGTGAGTGGGGGAGCCGAACACTTGCTTAACGTCGCCTTGCTCTACAATTAGCCCGTCATTCATAACGCAAACCCGGTCCGCCATATTACGTACAATGCCAAGATCGTGGGTGATGAACAATATTGCCATGCCCAATTTGGCTTGAATTTTTTTAAGCAGTTTCAAAACTTGCGCTTGAACGGTTACATCAAGCGCGGTTGTTGGCTCGTCCGCAATCAACAAATCCGGATCGTTTGCTAACGCCATCGCAATCATAATACGCTGTTGTTGGCCACCTGAGAATTCGTGGGGCAATGCGCCCAGTCGGGTGATGGCTTCTTCCAGGCCAACCAACGTAAGCAACTCAACAACCCGAGAACGGGCTTTGGCGATAGATAGTTTTTTGTGTAAAAATAAAACTTCAGCAATTTGTTTTTCGATAGAATGAAGCGGATTTAAAGAGTTCAAAGGTTCTTGGAAAATCATTGCAATTTGATCGCCGCGCAAAACCCGCATTTGATTATCGGGCAATCCAACCAGTTCTTGTGAATTAAACTTTATGCTACCGCTGGGGTGATGCGCCAATGGATACGGCAGCAATTGCATGATGGATAATGCCGCAACCGATTTGCCCGACCCGGACTCACCGACTAATGCCACGGTCTCGCCTTTGTTAATGTGGAACGATACGCCGCGCACAGCTTCCACGGCTCCGTCGCCATGGCCGAAAGCCACGGAAAGATTTCCGATTTCTAATAAAGCGTTCATATATATACCTTTCTTGGGTCGAACGCATCGCGCACCGCTTCCCCCATAAATACGAGTAAGCTGAGCATGGTGGCAATAACCACAAAGCCGGTAATGCCCAACCAAGGAGCCGTCAAATTGGCTTTGCCCTGGTTCAATAATTCCCCTAACGAGGGTGAGCCAATGGGCAATCCAAAACCTAAAAAATCGAGCGCGGTGAGGGTTGTTATGGAACCCGCCAAAGTGAAAGGCATAAAGGTGACGGTTGCGACCATGGCATTCGGCAGGATGTGTTTATAGATTATTTTTAAGTTTGACACGCCTAGCGCTTTTGCTGCGCGGACAAAATCTAAATTACGTGCCTTTAAAAATTCAGCCCGGACAACGCCAACGAACCCCATCCAACTGAACAACAGCATCAAGCCCAGCAACCACCAAAAATTGGGTGTAATGACGCTGGCCATAATGATCAGCAAATACAGCATCGGCATGCCGCCCCAAATTTCCATAAAACGCTGACCGAGCAAATCCAAAAGCCCACCGTAGAACCCTTGGAACGCACCGACCGATACGCCAACGGTAGCACTGACAAGTGTTAGGGTTAAGCCAAACAGAACAGAAATGCGAAAGCCATATATTGTGCGGGCTAAAACATCACGGCCTTGGTCGTCCGTGCCCAACCAGTTGACGGCACTGGGGGGTGCGGGTGCTGGAACGGGCAGGTCGAGATTGACCGTATCGTAACTGAACGGGATCAATGGCCAGATCATCCAACCTTTTTCTTCAATCAGTTCAGTTACAAATTCGTCGCGATAATCTGCTTCAGTCTCGAACTCCCCACCGAATGCGGTTTCGGTGTATTCGAAAAGGGCCGGTGAATAAACCGCGCCATCAAACCAAACCATCAAGGGTTTATCGTTGGCAATCAGTTCGGCAAATAGGCTGATAAAAAATAGCACCATAAAAAAGACGCTGGAGATATAACCTCGACGGTTGCGTTTGAAGTTATCAATGCGGCGGCACGTAATGGCGGTGATGCGTATTCCTAAAAATGTATCTGGGAATATTTGATCAGACATCGCGGGCCTCAAAATCAACGCGCGGATCAACCACGTGATACATCAAGTCGCTGATAATGGCCAAAATCAAACCAAATAATGTGAAGAAATAAAGAGTGCCAAACATCACCGGAAAATCGCGTTTTAGGGCGGCTTCAAAACCAAGTAACCCAAGCCCATCAAGCGAGAATATGATTTCAGTCAACATTGACCCTGTAAATAAAATGCCAACAAAGGCGGCGGGGAACCCGGCAATGATAATCATCATCGCATTGCGGAACACATGACCATATAAAACACTGTGTTGGGTCAAACCTTTGGCCCGTGCGGTTAGTACGTATTGTTTGTTGATCTCTTCAATGAACGAATTTTTGGTCAGCATGGTCAGGCCCGCAAAACCGCCGATGACCATCGACAATAAGGGTAACGCCATATGCCAAAAATAATCGATAATTTTCTCGAACGAATTCATATCTTCGAAGCCTGGCGATGTCAGTCCCCGGAGCGGGAACCAATCCAAATATCGCCCACCGGCAAACATGATGATCAGTAAAATGGCAAACAAAAATCCAGGGACGGCATTGCCAAATATCACCAACCCGGATGTCCAAATATCAAACCGCGATCCATCGCGGACGGCTTTGGCTATGCCCAGCGGGATTGAAATCATATACACCAACAGCGTTGTCCAAAGCCCCAACGAAATAGAGACCGGCATTTTGTCGATGACCAATTGGATGACGCTGCGGTCTTGAAAAAAGCTATCGCCGAAATCAAACGTCACGTAGCTTTTTATCATAATAAAAAACCGCTCGTGCGCGGGTTTGTCCAAACCGAATTGTTTTTCGATGGATTTAATCAGGTCGGGCGGCAATCCTTGCGCCCCCCGGTATTGGCTCGATAACCCGGCGTCTTTTCCGCCTTGCGATTGTTGGCCGCTGGGGGCCGCTTCTGAGCCCGCATCACCACCCACCCGCGCCGTCGCATCAATGGCATCGCCGGTCAATTCGGCAATCATTTGTTCGACCGGGCCGCCCGGTAAAATTTGGACAACGGCAAAGTTAATGATCATGATCCCAAGCAACGTGGGGATAATCAAAAACAGGCGGCGGATGATGTAGGCGTACATGGGCGTCGTTTATCCTATTGAGCGGAAGACAGTTTGCTTTTCAGCAATGATTCCTTTTTAGCATCGACCCACCAAGAAACAAACTGATTGCCTTCGGTTGGGGTGATTTTTGGGCGTCCAAACTTATTCCAATAGGCAATGCGATCAAAGTTGGCATGGAATTGTGGGATCAAATAATGGCCCCATTGCAGTACCCGGTCTATGGCTTTGACCGATGTGATCAAATCTTTGCGGCTGGACGCGGCAATGATTTTTTCGATTAAGGCGTCGATGACCGGGTCTTTAATGCCAATCAAATTGCGTCCGCCTTCCAAATCAGCTGCTTTTGTTCCCCAGAAAGAGCGTTGCTCGTTGCCGGGTGACATAGATTGCCCAAAGACCCCAATCAGCATATCAAAATCTTGAGTGTCCATGCGGCGTCGGTATTGCGATGTGTCGATGGTCCGAACGGTGGCTGTAACACCCAAGCGTTCTAGATTCTTGACAAACGGTAAAATAATTCGCTCCGATATGGGGCTGGATAAAATGATTTCAAACTTTAGCTCGACCCCAGATTTTACATTCACCCGCTTTTTATCTTTGATGACCCATCCGGCAGCTTTTAAAATTTTCGATGCAGTACGCAGGCCTTTGCGAACTTTTCCGGGCGTCGCATTTTTGGGTGGATTGTATTCGGTGGTGAACACTTCGTCTGGAATTTCCCCCCGAAAAGGCTCCAGCAAGGCCAATTCATCCGGCCCCGGCAATCCGGTTGCAGCCAGTTCAGAGTTATCAAAATAGCTGCGGGTGCGGGTGTATTGCCCATAAAAAAGGTTCTTGTTCGACCATTCGAAATCAAACGCATAAGCCAGCGCTTGGCGCACGGCTTTGTCTTTGAATATGGCGCGTCGGGTGTTGTAGACCAAGCCTTGCATACCCGATGAGCGGTCGTGGTTGATTTCTTCTAACTTGATTAGGCCTTTGTCGACGTTGGGGATTTTATAAGCCGTTGCCCATGCTTTTGATGAATTTTCCGCCCGGTAATCAAATTCTCCGGCCTTGAAGGCTTCCAGCGCAATGGTGCTGTCGCGGTAATAGTCATACCGAATGCGCTCAAAATTGTATTGGCCTTTATTGACCGGCAAATTCTTGCCCCACCAATCGTCGACGCGTTTTAACGTTATCGAGCGCCCGGCTTCGAACTTTTCGATCTTGTACGGGCCACTGCCTAAGGGCGGTGTTAGGGTTGTTTTGTTGAAGTCTTTGCCGTCCCAATAATGTTTGGGCAATACAGTCAATTGGCCCAAAATCAACGGCAATTCGCGGTTTTCGCCAGGTTTGAAATTAAAGCGTACGGTGCGTTCACCGGTTTTAATGACTTCTGATACGTTGCCATAATAAAACCGATAAAACGGCGTTCCTTTGGTCACTAGGGTATTAAAGGTCCAAATCACGTCTTCAGTGCTAACCGGTTTACCGTCGTGCCAGCGGGCTTCTTTACGCAATGTGAACGCGACCCACGAGCGGTCTTCGGGCATGTGAATCTTTTCAGCTAACATGCCATATTGTGAAAATGCTTCGTCTGAGGACCCTGCCATTAAGTTGTCATACATAAAGCCCAACCCGGCGGCCGAATTGCCTTTGATGATGAAGCTGTTGAAGGTATCGAACGATCCTTGCGCCCCCAAACGAACCGTGCCACCTTTGGGGGCTTCTGGGTTTACATATTCAAAATGCGAAAAGCCCGCTGGGTATTTTAAATCACCATGCATGGCAGCACCGTGGGTGTTGGCAACTACAACACCTTTGGTGCCCGCAACCTCGGCAGCGTTTGCGCCAATACTAAAACCTAAAAATCCCAAAAACATCGCAGTAATTAATCGCATAAGCCATCCCTTAAAAATAGTCACAAAAGCATTTCCCTAATTGTGAGGCTCAACGCACCTTCAATCAAGATATGACGGTAAATTATGGCGGAGTTGTGATAATAGGAAGGCGTGAGAAGTTTAGCCTTGTTCCCCAACCCGCACCATTTGCCCATGCATGTCTTCTGCCGCATCAGACGATAAATGGCAAATCAGTTTTGCGATGCTTTTGGGTGTTTCCCAGTCTTTGGGGTCGGTGCCCGGCATGGCGGCGCGGTTTTGGGGGGTGTTTATGATGGTGGGAAGGATACAGTTTATGTTAAAGCCATTGCCTTTGAGCTCGGCGCTCATGCTTTCTGTCAATTTCATAACCGCTGATTTGGACGCGCAATAGGCCCCCATGTTTGGTAAACCGTTCAGCGCCGCATTGGCACCGATGGTAATAATTTTACCGCCACCGTTTGTTTGCATGTGCGGAACGCAGGCTGAGACAAGGGTGAGCAGGGTTTGGACATTAAGCTCAAACAGTTGGCTAAAGATTTCGGAAGGGGTTTCGTGGACCGGGTCGCCCATGGCAAAGCCGCCGGTTAGTGCACAGAGGATGTCAGCAATTTTATGTTCTTGGGCCAAGCGACCAGACAGAAAATCGCAGGCGATGGGGTCGGTTAAATCGATGGCATACGTGCTGAGCTGATCGGGTGCATCTGGATAGGCCGTTTTCAGGGCCGCTTCATCAATATCAAGGGCAATAACCGTCGCCTCTTTATCTAAGAAGACTTTTGTCACCGCTTGGCCTAAGTTGCCGGCACCACCACTGACGTAAACCACTTTATTTGAAAATTCGCTCATCCGATGACCTTTCGTTTCTCTACATAATATACTGTCATAGCGTCAATCAGCGATCAGCGAAAGTGGCATGAAAAGGTATTGCGCAATCGGGGCAACGTTATAGTAAGTGTAGTGGATTTGTGCGTATTAAAAAGATAAATGGAAAAAACCTTTCAGATGATTTCAAGCCTAAAATAAAAATAAAGTGAAGAAAATCAATTAATGGAAACTTTGATCAACGTCTCTTTACCTATATTTGCGGTTATGGCGATGGGTTATGGGGCAGGGCATTGGAAGATTTTGGGTCTGGTTCTGCCGTGGCGTTGAACCGGTTTGTTTTGTTATTTGCATTGCCGCCGGCGATGTTTGTGTTCACCGCCTGGGCTGATATTGGAGAGTTTTAAGCGGCCTCTTTATGGCTGCGTTTTTGTTGGGATCATTGGCAACCGTGATTGTCGCTTTGTTGGTTGCTAAATTTGTTTTTCGGCTAGACTTAGCGCAAACCACATTTCATGGATTTTTGGCGATCTACGCCAACAGCGGATACATGGGCATTCCGCTGTTTATAGTGGCCTTTGGCGTTGATAAAATTTTCGCTGCAATCATTATTACCACAGTTGGGCCAATGATGTTCATTGCCGTTGTGATGCTCGCCATGGAATTAATGCGGTCCCCGGACAAACCTATGCTCGGGCGCATTTGGAGCGTTGCGTTGATGCTGATGAAAAGCCCAATGCTGGTGGCGTCTGTTTTGGGCGTGGTAT
>JAPKAX010000161.1 GCA_028825025.1 Rhodospirillales bacterium
ATTGAAATACCGCCCACCCGCAACCAACGCGACGCCCCTTTAATTTCAACGCCAAAGATCAACGTCAAAATCATAAGCACAACAGATAAAACCATCAACGCAACAGCAAACCGGCGAATACCCCGTAAGGATAAAAACGAGATCGCGACCATCCCACTGAGTCCTAAGACCAAGAACACCATTTGGCGGCGTGCAAAATAAAAAGTATCGAGTCCAATGCGTTCTGCAACGGCAGGTGATGCGGCTAATGTTAACAGCGCACCCAACATTGCGAGCAAAGCAACAGCACCTAAATTCCACCGATCAACCGTCCACCACCAGTGGCCAACTAAACTCGTATCTGTGCGGGCTAGTGTCGCCATTAAGCACACTCCCCAATCGATTGAGGAACACGTTTGATCGGAAATAAATTAGGCTCTTCAAACGGGTCTTGATGAATTCCAGTTAACGCTTCAACTATTTTTTTGAACGCATCACCGCGTGCTTCAAAACTCGCAAACTGATCAAATGATGCACAGGCAGGAGATAACAAAACAACCGGCTTAGATACACCCTCTTGTTTTGCCATTTGATACGCTTTGCCCACTGCCGTTTCTAGATCACCGGCCATTGTCGTTAAAATATTACCATCGAAAAACGCAGAAAACTCAAGTGCAGATTCACCTATTAAAAAGGCATGGCAAACATCGCTTAAGTGGTCCGATAATTCTTCAAGCCCACCTTCTTTTGAGCGACCACCAACAATCCAATATATATTCTCATAACAAACCAATGCTTTTGCAGTAGCGTTTGTATTTGTAGCTTTGCTGTCATTTACGAACACAACACCATCAACAATCTCAACTACCTCTTGGCGATGAACCAAGCCCGGATAACTTTGCAGACATGCCATAATAGCATGAGGCTGAACACCAATGGCTTTTGTTGTTGCGTAAGCAGCGGCTGCATTTTGCCAGTTATGAACACCGGGCAAACTTAGGATAGTATTTAAATCAACAACCGTGGTTTCCTGACCTTCCGTATCATCGATTAAAACCCCATCAATCACATAAACCCCGCCATGCACTCGTTTCGATCCAGATATTGGAATGATGGCCTGATCATCAACCGCTTTAAGATCCACATAAATTTCTTCACAAAACGGATCATCAACACCTATGACCGCAGTTCGTGGATATGTCTGCCGGTGGAAAACAGATTTCTTGGCTTTTATATATCCGTCCATGCCGCCGTGGCGTTCTAAATGATCGGCGCTAATATTTAAAAGAACGGCAAAATCATATGTTAAAGAAACCGTCAGTTCTAACTGATACGATGACATCTCGAGCACATACAGATCGGTTTCACTCAATGGCTCTAAGTCCATCGCGGGGATGCCAAAATTCCCACCAATCTCTGCCTGCTTCCCGGTAATCAAAAGAATATGGCCAATCAACGCTGTTGTTGTTGATTTGCCATTGGTGCCGGTAATGCCGATGTAATTAGATAAACGCTGAGACCGGGCGAGCAGTTCAATATCACAAATGATTTCAACTTTTGCTTCACGTGCAGCCGCCGCTATGGGGTGAGGGACGGGATAAGTATGTGGAATGCCGGGACTTAGAACCAACGTAGTGCATTGGCTCCAATCGCATATGTTTAAATCGACCAGTGGAATATCCATACCCGCTGCTATTTTACGCGATGCTTCATTGTCATCCCATCCCCACACTTCGGCACCACTTTCATGCAGCGCTTTAGCAGCCGACAACCCAGAACGGCCAAGCCCCAAAACGGCGACAGGATAACCATTGAATGCAAAAACATCGATCATTCGAATTTTACCTCAATTTCAATGTTGAAAGGCCAACAAGGGCCAAGATTGATGCAATGATCCAGAACCGAATAACGATGGTGCTTTCTGCCCAACCTTTCTTTTCAAAATGATGATGCAACGGTGCCATTGCAAAAACCCGCTTACCCGTCAACTTGAACGAAACCACTTGGACAATCACAGAAACCGTTTCGAGAACAAACAACCCACCAACAATCGCCAGCACCAATTCGTGCTTCGTAATAATGCTAACAGCACCCAAAGCCCCCCCAAGTGCCAATGACCCTGTATCACCCATGAAAACTTTTGCAGGGGGCGCATTATACCAAAGAAAGCCCAATCCAGAACCAATGACAGAACCACAAAACACAGCCAATTCACCGCTGCCCGGTACGTAATTAATTTGCAGGTATCCAGAAAAAACGGAGTTACCAGCCAAGTAGGCAATAAGCGCAAACACACCCGCTGCAATCATTACAGGCACGATTGCTAAACCATCTAAACCATCAGTTAAATTGACTGCATTTGAAGCGCCAACCATGACCAATACGGCAAAACATACAAACATCCAGCCGAAATTGATGACGGTTTCTTTTAAAAATGGAATTGCGATCACAGTAGCTAAATCCGGCGGCATTTGGCTCATGATATACAAGACCGCGACGGCGCTAATTGCGACTTGCAACAAAAGCTTCAACTTCCCCGGCAAGCCTTTGCTATTGCATTGTGCAACTTTCATATAATCATCAAGGAAACCAATAATTCCAAACGCTAAGGTTACCCCCAACGCCGCCCAAATATATCCATTGCGCAGATCTGCCCATAACAGGGTTGCTATGGTTAACGCCAACAGGATTAAAAAACCGCCCATTGTTGGCGTACCCTTTTTTGTTAGCAAATGGCTTTCTGGACCGTCTTCACGAATAGGTTGCCCACCCTGTTGACGATTCTTCAACATGCTAATGACGACCGGGCCAAACAGAAAACTGATAACCAAAGCCGTAATCACAGCACCACCCGTTCTAAATGTCAGATATCTAAAAACGTTTAACGCTGAAAACTGATCTGCTAATGGGAATAGAATATTATAAAGCATGACTTCCTTCCCTAATTTCCTTTAGCCATGTGGCATAAGGGCGTGTCGCTGCCCAAGTCACATTCAAGTTTCAATAACTCATCAACAATTAAGCCTGTTTTACTCCCTAACGATCCTTTAATAGTTACAACATCACCAGGGCGAATAACTGAGCGGACCATCGGTGATAATTTTTGTGAAGTGGCGGCATGGCCACCGCGCATGTGCGACGGCAGAACGTCCGACAAAGCAGACATGAGCTGTCCGGTCGTAAATACCAAATCAATTTGATTTTCGCTCAAACTTTCGACCAAGCTTTCGTGTATAGAAATAGCTTGAGACACTAATTCAAGCATATCGCCCAACACTGCGATTTTACGTCCAGCATCATCAACACTGGCATAACCCAAAACTTCAATCGCGGCCTTCATCGACGCTGGGCTGGCGTTATAACTTTCATCAATCATAATGAATGTTCCACCTGATATAGACAAAACATGTTGGCGCCCACGACCTTTTAAACCACCCATATCGATCAGCTTTTCAGCCGCCATTTCGGCATCCGCTCCAGCCGCATCAACAGCGCACAAAACGCCTAACGCATTTTGCACCCAATGAAATCCAGGAACACCAATTTGAAATTTTATTTGTTTTCCACGCAAATCAATAACAACACGGCTACCATTTGCGCCTAACTCAAAATCGACCAGTCGGCAATCAGAATTACCTTCAGAACCAAAAGTTCTAATATCCATTATTCCAACTTTTTTAGCTGTCTCAAAAAGGCGCTCAAACATTAGGTTATCTGCGTTTAATACAACCGCTCCAGATGGCTCAACTCCTACAAATATTTCAGCTTTAGCATCTGCGATGTCTTCAATCGATTTAAAGTACTCGCTATGGGCCAACTCGACTGTGGTGATTAAAGCAACATGTGGACGGGCTATCTTTGTCAGTGGGATAATTTCACCGGAATGGTTCATACCCATTTCAAACACACCAAATTCTGTTTCTTTTGGCATCCGTACAAGGCTGAGCGGCAAACCCCAATGGTTATTTAAATTGCCTGCTGTTGCAGTCGTTTTACCTTGTTCACCCAAAACCATTTTCAACATTTCTTTACTGCCGGTTTTGCCAACGCTACCCGTTACCGCAATAATTTTTGCAGCTGTTCGTTCCCGTGCAAATTTTGCCAAGTTTTCAAGACCGGATGTTGAACTCTCTACTCGAAGCAATTTTTCATTCTCTAAATTTGGAATCGAGAATTCAGGCTTATCAACCACAGCTGCTGCAGCCCCCATTTTAAAACCATTTACCACATATTGATGACCGTCATTACTTGGGCCAATAATAGCGACAAACAAATCACCTGGCTCGATTGATCGGCTATCAATCGAAACACCTTCTGCCTGCCATTGACCAACAGACGTTCCGCCCGTGGCCTTTATGGCTTCTTCAGATGTCCAAAGTGGATTAGTACTCTGGGTCATAGCACCAACCCTTGAATACATTTAGCTACAGTTTTGCGATCATCAAATAGTAAAACTTGATCACCAATAATCTGACCCGTTTCATGACCTTTACCAGTAACCACTAAAATATCATTCGGGTTCAGATTATTGATTGCTTTTGAAATCGCTAACTTACGATCACCGATTTCAACCGCATTCGGGCACGCACTTAACACTGCATTTCGGATGACCGCAGGGTCTTCACTGCGGGGGTTATCATCGGTCACAATTGCGTGGTCAGCCGAAAGCGATGCAACAGCACCCATTTCAGGGCGCTTGCCAACATCCCGGTCTCCGCCACACCCAAACACAACATGCAAACGGCCTTTGGTATGAGGGCGAAGGGCTCCAAGAACACGCGCCAACGCATCAGGCGTATGCGCATAGTCAACGTAAATAGATGCTCCGTTCGGGTGAGATCCCGCATATTCCATACGCCCCGCTATGCCCGTTAATTTGGCAAATTGGGCAACAGATTTCTCAACATTTTCGCCCAATGAAATAACAAGGCCCAACGCACAAAGAATGTTTGATGCTTGAAAATCACCAAACAAAGGCAGCTTGAACGAATACAGGGCTCCCAGAACCTCAATTGTCATTTGCTGACCATCATGTTCGTGCTGAAGATTTACTAAGCGTATGTCGTGGCCTTTATTTCCATAAGAAAGTATCTGAAATCCACGTGCCTGAGCAGCGCTTCTAAAAGTGTCGGCATACATATCATCGGCATTAATAACTGCAGACCCGCCATCCACAACCAATTCAGAAAAAAGCCGAAGCTTTGCTTCTAAGTAAGCGTCGACGGTTAGATGATAATCTAAATGATCACGCGACAAATTGGTGAATGCTGCAGCAGAAATTTTAATTCCATCAAGCCTGTATTGATCCAACCCATGGCTAGAGGCCTCAAGCGCTAAATGGTTTACACCTAGGCCTTCAAGCTCGGAAAGACTGCGATGTAAATCAACTGAATCTGGGGTTGTTAAATTGTATGTGGATTTAAGTTCTGGTGTTGAGTTTGCATCAAAACCACTGAGCTCGACACCCAACGTCCCCGCACTTGCTGACTTGTGGCCAAGACAAGATAATATTTGACGAACGAACCCGGCAACAGATGTTTTGCCATTTGTTCCCGTGATCGCAACAACTGAGCGTGGTTGTGTCTCAAAAAACTGTGCTGCCACCAACGAATAACGCCGGCGTGGATTGGGATCAGTTATCAATGGGACAGACACATTGGTTAGCTCGGGGTCCGTTCCTTCTGGAGCAAGCACAGCAACAGCACCACGGGCCATGGCATCGCTGATATAGGAACGGCCATCAACTTGCGATCCTGGCAAGGCAGCAAAAAGAAAGCCGGGCTCAACCTGCCTTGAATCACAGGTGAGCCCTACAAATTCTTTATTACCGATCTCAGCCGCATTTATCACTTGGCCCATATCTCCATTCCAGGCATTAACGATTAGCATTGTTCCTCTCCAGAACTGTGCGCATCTTTGTTATAAATTGTTCATCATTCATGCTTTTAGGGGTAATTGGTTTTTGCCAATTGGCCTTTTTCAGCAATTTACTTTGCCGTAGTTTCGCATTTTCTAGCTTAGGTTTGGGCTTAAGCTTTGTAATTTTTGGTGTCTGGAACACAGCATCCAATGCAGGCGCAATCCCAACAACAGGTCCCATTCGGCGCACGATCCGGCCAACAGCAGGAGCAGCCACCCAGCCACCCGTTGCATAGTTAAATGTCTTTTTCGTACCATGCGGCTCGTCAATGACAACAAGAACCGTATAGCGTGGGTCGTTCATAGGAAAGGCCCCTGCAAATGATGCTATCCGAGATGATTTAGCGTACCCACGTCCTCTAAGTTTGTCCGCCGTTCCTGTTTTTCCACCAATTAAATAACCTGGAACATCCGCTTTCCGACCCGTTCCACCTGTAACCACCAAGCGCATTAAGCGACGCATTTGCAACGACGTTTTATCTGATAAAACACGACGCCCTAAGGATGCGCTATCACGAACTTTCATAAGCGTTGCAGGCCGATAGATACCCCCATTCACCAAGCTAGAAATACCATTTGCTAACTGCACAGAGCTAACAGCAATACCGTGTCCATATGAAATGGTCATCGTGTTTATGGGGCGCCATGGAGAGGGAACAAGTGGCTTTCCAATTTCAGGCAGTTCCAACTCAGCGGGATCCAACAAACCTAATCGGCTTAAATATTTTTGCTGCCCAAGCGTGCCAACATCAATCGCCATTTTTGCGGCACCAATATTAGATGAATGTAAAATAATTTCGGGAACCGATAACCAACGGTTTTTTGCGTGGTAATCTGAAATTGCAAACCGAGCTACGCGGATTGGATGACTAGCGTCATAACCACTTTTCATAGTCACGGTGCCTGAGTCTAATGCCATTGCAGCAGTGAAGAGCTTAAAGGTTGAACCCATTTCATAAACACCTAATGTCACACGATTAAAAGCGGCATCATCTGAAATATTATTTGGTGTATTTGGATCAAAATCTGGGAGCGAAGCCATCGCAATAACCTCTCCCGTTGTCACATCCATGACAATTCCGGCGCCGCCAATTGCCGAAAACTCCTTCATTGTATTTGAAATTTCTTCTTGCAAGATCGCTTGAATACGCAAATCTAATGACAATTCAATTGGGCTATTTCCTGAGCGCAATTCCTGATCAAATCTTTTCTCGACCCCTGCAACTCCACGGCCATCAACATTGGTTAAACCCAAAACATGCGCAGCCATATGGCCATGTGGGTAAACCCTGCGTTCGCCTTCTTGAAAGGCCAGGCCGGGGACACCTAATCGATTGATTTGAAAATGTTGCTGCGGTGTTAAATTACGGGCCAACCAAATAAAACGGCCCTTCATTCGCATTTTACGTGCCAAGTCTTTAGGGTTCAATTCAGGTATAACACTGACAATTTTGCGTGCCGCCTCATCAGGGTCCTGAACATTTTTTGGGTCTGCATACAACGAAGCCGTTGGTAAACTTGTTGCCAATAGCAACCCATTCCGATCCGTGATGTCGCCTCGCCCAACCACACCGTTTGAAATCGGCACCGCCGATGCGACACGGGGTTCAGCCCCCCCGTTCATTACCGTTAAATCAACTAAGCGCATCGCAATAACACCGAATGCCAAAGT
>JAPKAX010000400.1 GCA_028825025.1 Rhodospirillales bacterium
CCAACAGCGTCGATGTATGCGGCCCTACGAAGGTGCCTGAGCCCTCTTTGGCCATACCTTTACTGAACAACTTGCTGCCGTTCGTGATCGTCTGTGTGCCACGTTCTTCGCCGGTGATTATGTCTTTGATCTGGACGATCAGCTGCTCGCCACTCAGGCTGCATTCGCCGAGGTTTAGATCGATCCCTTTGCGCACATGATATGGCTCAATTGAAGCGCTGATTTTGGGTTGGTTTTCAGGCGGCCATTCGGGAAGTAACCGTGCGTCGCGCAGCTTGTCTTTTATTGCCGTAAAATCGTGGCATTGGCGACAATGTGTGTACAGCTCGCCCTTAAATTCATTTATCCAAAAGCGGTCTGTTCCACCGCACTCTGGGCATGGGCCGTGCCATTCGCCTTTTGTTGTTTGTTTAAGGTTAAGTGCTTTGATTATCTCGGGCCCGTATTCCTGCCACGATAGGATTTCTGATGTTTTTTGGCTCATTTTATGCCTCAAGTTCTTGCCTGAAGCTACTGGAAATGCTATACAAATATAGCGTTAGTTACCATCTAAGGTCCTGTCGGGTTTCCATCTAGCTCGGCGGGATTTTCTATTTTTGGGAGCTTGCTGCCAGCTTTGCGATGGCTTCATTCACGGACCTTTGCTGCCAGCGAGGCATTGTCGGCGTGATGTAAATTGGCGGTGGCAAGATGCCAGCCTTTACCAGCTCATACACTTTAGATCGTGCGCAGCCGATAATTTCCATAATGTTTGTGATTTTCAAAAGCCGCTCAATCTCGGTGGATTGCGTGCTGATTTCTGTATTCATATTCATAGCAACGGTTCCTGTCTTGGGTTCGTTGCTGACCTCTTATAAACACAAATGTCCTTGCGTCACCACAATTAGAGGGTCAGTCGTTGTCAGAGCTTGACCCTTTTTAGACGGTTGGGCTTTCGCCCTATTCTCAGGTCTGATTATCTTTTCTTGTTCTTTTTATGATAGTTTTAACGTTTTCAAAACTTAGTCCAAACTCGGTTGCAAGTTGGGCGTAGGTATTATCAGCATCCCCTTTTTTAGGGTTTATACACCAAAACCGAAATTGGACTGATTGATGTAGTTTTTTAGTTGCGTATACCTCATCTGACACGGGTTTGATGCGCGATTTCTTCAATAATCGGATAAGTTCCTCGCTTATATCTTTACTGCCGTAAACTGGAAACCGCTCTAGCATTTTTATCAAGACCCCAATATCTTGGAGATCTGTGTATTTAATAAAAAAATACTCAATCACATTCGCAGTATAACCGCATGGCTGGATAATGTCTTTTATTGGAAACGGAAAAAAACGATCTTCAATCGCTGCCTTGCTTTCTGGGTCCAAATCTGTGCGATCTCTTTGGTAAAGGCTGTAAACTGTATCAATGGTTGGATCTTTGTCGAAATCCGGAAAACTGTCGTCACTCATCACCATCTCCCAACACAAATGCACAATACCGTTCTGCCAATTCGGCGCGCTTTGTAAACAGGTTGTCGCGCCTGTAGT
>JAPKAX010000162.1 GCA_028825025.1 Rhodospirillales bacterium
TAGGCCCTGTGCAAATTCAGTTTGCCCTATTTGGGGGCATTTTCATGATAGCTTCCTTTGTTGTTATGGGGGGCGCTGGTTTGGCTGGTGGACAAGTTCGCCGCTTTTTAGGGAGTAGTGAAAAAGCTAATCGCTTGACCCATAAAATTGCGGGAACGTTGTTGATAGGGTTGGGCTTGCGGTTGGTATTTCAAAGCCATAATTAAACTGTAACGCATTTTCAGAACATCTAGTAACAACATGGTTTTACTTGACAACTTAAGTTAAAATGACAACCATAAATGTATCGTTAACGCAGGCGGTGATGACACAGGGTCATGGCGTATTCTGACGAGGTTAAACTCTTCAACTGTTACCCCACGAAATTGTGAAATCTGTGGATGCGGATCGCTTCGGGGATCTGAAAATTTGTGTGCTTTATAAAGGACTGAAAACTATGACTACCGGTACTGTTAAATGGTTTAACCCGACTAAAGGTTTTGGCTTCATTGAGCCCAGCAATGGCGGCGAAGACGCCTTTGTTCATATATCTGCTGTAGAGCAGGCAGGTCTTTCTACTTTGCAAGAAGGTCAAAAGGTTGAGTTTGAACTCGTTGCGGGTCGTAACGGAAAGTCTTCTGCAGAAAACCTCGTCATTAGCGATTAATTGCTAAACGAAAATGTCTAAGACCCGTCTCCAATAACACCAAATATTAGTGCGGCATTATGGAGACGGAACTTATATTTAAAGATGTTTTATCGTAAAAAGATAAAAACCCAGCGTAAAGCGATTAACTCACTGCCTTTTTTTGGAATATAACAAACACATAGCGCTATTATTAATTAAATAACTAAATTTACTACTTAATGCTTCGGTTAATTGCGCTAACAACAGCCTTCAACGACGCTTCTGTTATGTTTTTATCCATACCGACACCAAACAAGGGCTCGCCATCATCGCCTTCAATTTCAAGGTATGCGATGGCTTTTGTATCTGCGCCCCGGCCAATTGCGTGTTCGTGATAATCAATAACCCGTATGTTCTCTCCGCTATGGGTATTTATAGCTTGAACAAAGGCGTCAATTGGCCCCGTTCCTTTCCCTTCTAGGACGACGTCCGACCCTTTGTCCATAATTGTTGCGGTTAAATTCCGGATTTCACTAGCATAGGTATCTGGGCTTGTGCGGTATTCTTTGAAACTAAACGGGCCCTTTTGAGATAAATATTCATCATCAAAAGCGCTCCAAATATCATTTGTGGATAATTCAGCACCACCGGTATCGGCGCGTTGTTGAACAACTTTGCTAAACTCAATTTGCAAACGACGTGGCATTTCGACGCCATAATCGGTTTCCATCAAGTAAGCGATACCGCCTTTACCTGATTGTGAATTAATCCGAATAACTGCGTCATAAGAACGGCCAACGTCTTTTGGGTCGATCGGTAAATACGGGACAGCCCATTCCAATGAATTTGATTGCTCCATTGCTGCTAACCCCTTTTTGATGGCGTCTTGATGCGACCCAGAAAAGGCGGTGAAGACCAAATCACCAACGTAAGGATGGCGCGGATGGACGGGCAATTGGTTGCAATATTCGGCAACCCGCATGGCATCATTAATATCTGAGAAATCTAATTGAGGGTCAATGTTTTGGGTGAACATGTTCATAGCCAACGTTACCACATCAACGTTACCCGTGCGCTCGCCGTTTCCAAACAACGTTCCTTCAATTCTGTCCGCACCCGCCATCACGCCCAATTCAGCCGCCGCAACGCCTGTGCCCCTGTCGTTGTGGGGGTGCAGTGACAAAATAATACAATCACGCTTATTTAAGTTGCGATGCATCCATTCAATTTGGTCTGCGTAAATGTTAGCTGATGACATCTCGACGGTAGCCGGCAAGTTGTAAATGACTTTGTTGTCGGGTGTGGGTTGCCAAACTTCAGTAACCGCATCGCAAACTTCTTTTGCGTAATCCAGTTCCGTCCCGGTGAAACTTTCCGGTGAATACTGAAAACGGATATTGTCTTCGGCAGGGGCTTCGGAGGCTAATTTTTTAATTATTTTAGCGCCTTCTACAGCAATTTTAGTTATGCCTTCGCGGTCTTGGCGAAAAACGACTTTGCGCTGCAAGGTTGATGTTGAGTTATACAAATGCATAATCGAATTTTTTGCACCCCGGACGGCTTCAAAAGAACGTTCTATTAATTCCTCACGGGCTTGTGTCAAGACTTGAATGGTCAGGTCATCTGGGATCAAGTTTTCATCAATGATTTGACGAACAAAATCAAAATCGGTTTGTGATGCGGCTGGAAAGCCAACTTCAATTTCCTTGAAACCAATCTCGACTAGTTTTTTAAACATCCGCATTTTGCGTTCCAGTCCCATGGGCTCGATCAATGCTTGGTTGCCATCGCGCAAATCAACGCTGCACCAAATCGGGGCTTTAGTAATCACGGCGTTGGGCCATTGGCGGTCTGGAATGTCGATGGGTTTGAAAGCGGGGTATCGGCCTTGTGGATCCATGCTAGTCATTTTATTCTCTCCTTACGTGCGCTCAATTGAGGCGCAAAATTTTAAATGTATTATCACTGGGGCGACGGTAATACGACTACCGGCTGGACGCTTAGTTCCGGCAGTCGATGATAAGTAGGAGACAAAAAAGCGGCATACCAAAAAGGCACACAAAGGTATATGATGTAACAGGCTTAACTCTATTTTTTTGGATACTCATGATAAAACTCAAATAAAGGTAACAACAAACAGGCACGACACGTCCCGGCGCCTTTTAGGCACCGGGTATATAAGTAAGAGTGCAAGCTTTAACATTGTATCCATCATGATGTAAAAACGGTAACCGACGCGGTCTCTCTCGTCAAGTGAGATTGCGTCGATTTTTTTAATCGATCAGTAATTGAGATCTACCGCTTTATCATTCCAGAGAAGGTGATCAAGTCGCTGTCCATGTCGTCCCAATGCACGGCGCTATCAGTGTAAATCACAGTGCTTGGCGTGACGCCTCCGGGCTCATCAAGGGAGCCAACACGAATTACAACCAAAGCTTCATTGCCGCTGCTTTCCCCATAAATAGGCGACCCGCATTTTCCACAAAAGTGGCGCTTCATTTGGTTACCGCTATCTGCGCCATATTCATAAATACTCATGGAGCCTTTTACGTCTAGGAATGCGCGATGAACGACCATGTTGGTTGCATGGGGGGCACCACTAAACTTTTGGCAATTGGTACATTGGCAATGGCCGACCCACAATGGGGCTTCTGAAACGGTGTACGTAACATCGCCACATTGGCAACCACCTTTAAATTCGTCAGACATTGGTTTTTCTCCTGCAGGTCTTGGATTTGGGGATTAAGCAATGTTAGTGTTTATTCATCATCTTTATCACGCACTTTTTTTAGGAATCAATAATGCTCAAGATTGGCCTTTTTTCGATGCCTGTACATCTGCCTGACCGAATTTTGGCGGATGCTTTACAAGAAGACCGTGAATTAGTCATTCTGGCGGATCAACTGGGCTTTTCAGAAGCGTGGATGGGTGAACATTTTACCTCAGTTGGTGAGCCCATTCCATCACCATTAATCTTCAATGCATCCGTTGTTGATGCGGCCCCGAACATAATGTTGGGAACTGGCGTCATTTGTTTGCCGCAACAGCATCCAGCGGTGATCGCAGCCCACGTTGCCTTGTTGGATCAATTGTCCCGGGGACGGGTAATTTTTGGCATTGGCTCTGGCGGGCTTTCTAGCGATTGGGAAATTTTTGATAACTTAGATCATCCGTCGCGGGGGCGCGCTATGGTCGAATCCATCGATGCAATTGTGCGTCTCTGGCAAGAAGAGCCCCCGATCCGCCACGAAGGAGAGACATGGCAGTTTGCCATAGAAGATTATGTGATCCCTAAAATAGGTGTTGGGCAAATGATCCGGCCCTATCAAACACCACATCCGCAAATTGCCGTCTCGTTGCGCGGCCCCCGATCTGGATTGGCCCGGCTGGCAGGTGGGCGCGGCTGGATTCCATTGTCGGGTAATTTTATTCCAGTGGCAGATGTTGCCACCCATTGGCCAACCTATGTGGATGAGGCTGAAAAATTAGGAACGACCATTGATCTAGATATTTGGCGTGTCGGGCGATCTGTGTTGATTACAGAAACGAGCCAACAAGCCAAAGACATCATCAACGATCCCAACGGTGTTTTCACAGATTATTATTATTATTTGAACACCCACCGTAAACTGGCTGAAGGAAGCGCTTCTGGCCCGCACGACGAACAGTCCGAGCGCGCAGAAGCCATGGAACTTGCCAAAGAATTGGTCATTTTGGGGACTGAAGATGAGGTTTTGGATCAGTTGGTTGCGTTTCACGATGTTGTTGGGCATTTCGGAACGTTGATGATCACCGGGCACGATGTATCGGATGACCCAGAATTATGGCGAACTTCAATGACGACTCTAGCTAAAAATATAGCGCCAAAATTTGGACAACACATGAAAACTTCACTTAAATAACGGGACGAGGATATAAGAAAATGGATCAACAAACACGCGATGGATTAATGTTGATAAGTGTCGCAACCGTCACTATGCAGCTTCTTAAAAAGGGTATTCGCAATACGTGGATGGCTGGGGTGTTGCCTTTAAATACGCCAGCTAAACGGATTGTTGCGCCAGCTTATACGCTGCGGTTTGTGCCGTACCGGGAAGACTTGGTTTCCTTAGAAAATTTATCGAGCCCCGATAACGCGCAACGTCGGGCCATTGAAGAGACCACGGAAGGCGCCGTGTTGGTTATTGATGGGCGCGGCCGGGATGATATTGCTGTGTTGGGTGATATTTTAATCGAGCGCTTAAAAGTCCGGGGCGTTGCCGGATTAATTACCGATGGCGGCATTCGGGATTTAGAAGAATGCAAGTCATCCGGCTTTAGCATGTATGGCGCAGGCGCTGCGGGGCCCGCAAGTTTAGTTGGGCACGCACCAGCTGAAGTTCAATGCACAATTGGTTGCGGTGGAATCCCAGTTGTTCCAGGCGATATTATCGTTGCCGATAGCGATGGAGTTGTTGTCATTCCTTTACACTTAGCTGCTGATGTGGCTCGGGATGGGGTCGAGCAAGAACGGTTTGAGCGCTTTGCTAAAATGAAAGTATCGAAAGGTGCGCCAGCCCATGGGACCTATCCGCCGAACGACCAAACCAAAGCCGATTATCAAGCGTGGATCAAAGACGGCGAGCCGGATTTATAGAGGCGTCGTTTTAGGATTTGCGGAATAAAACCAGCGCTAATCCCATTCCCATTAAAATGCTGCCAGTGATTTTGTTGAGGGTTTTTCCGCCCCGTTCGCTGGCTAGCATTGGGCGCAGTTTACTCAATAATAACGCATAACAACAATCCAAAACTGTTGCTATAATCAAAAACATGGCGCTTAATAAAGCCAGTTGCGGGCCTGTTTTAGTGTCTTTGTCGATGAATTGAGGAAAGAAAGCCGCGTAAAAGAAAATTGTTTTTAGGTTTGTTATCTAGACCACAAAGCCTTGCCAGAATATGGACTTCTTTGGCCCAACGTGAGCTTCAGCTTCGTTCAAATCCACAACCTTCGCGCTCCATTGTTAAATGCTCAACCAAATTAAATATGCCGCTCCGCCTCAGCGTAAATATCCAAACCATTCTGCCAACAACCCAAATACAGAAGCCATACCAAAGCCACCGACAGTCAGCATTAAACTTGTTACTGTTGATTGTGCCTATAACCTTCGCAATACTTGTCGAGTGCCATAAGCCAAACTATTGGCTATCGTCAAAGTGACGATGGAGCCCGGCATTATAATGAGGACAGCTGTTGCCAGCACAAAAGTAATGTAGAACTCTGGTTAAATAACAAACATTTGGTTGGTCTTTTCTTAGGCATGTAATACCAGCTGTTAGGGGTTGCAATCTGGCGCAGGCATCTATCTAAATATTAGTCTAACATTAAAATTTTTCAGTCAAATAGGGGATGAATTGTGAGCACACAAGGTAAAATCGCATTGGTAACAGGTGGTGGTTCTGGGGTTGGACGTTCAGCGGCTCAGGGTCTGATTAAAGCGGGTTATACAGTTATTGTTACGGGGCGCCGCGCGGAACCGTTAAACGAAACATTGGAACAAGCGAACGCACTGGATCGAACACTAGCTGTTCCTGCTGATGTGGGCGATCCGGATTCTGTTGCAGTGCTTTTTTCTAAAATAAAGAAAACATATGGACGAATTGATGTTGTTTTTAATAACGCAGGCGTTAACGTGCCGAGTATGACGTTTGGTGATCTGACATTTGGTCAATGGAAATCTGTTGTTGATGTCAACTTGTCGGGCGTGTTTTTAACGGCTCACGCGGCGTTTAACATGATGCGCGAACAATCCCCTCAGGGTGGGCGCATTATTAACAATGGCTCTATTTCAGCTCACACCCCTCGCCCCGGTTCTGCCCCGTATACATCAACCAAACATGGCATTTCCGGCTTAACCAAAACCATCGCCCTTGATGGTCGACAATTTAATATTGCTTGTGGTCAAATCGACATTGGTAACGCTCTAACACCGATGGCGGCGCGCATGGTTGATGGCGTCCCACAGGCTGATTTAACGATCAAGTCTGAACCGGTCATGGACGTAGATCATGTTGGGAATGCCGTCGTCCATATGGCTGGCCTGCCGCTGGATACAAATATTTTAAACATGACAATTATGGCTACGAACATGCCTTTTGTTGGGCGTGGATAACGTTCTGCCTTTATTGTAAAAAGCTCAAAAAAAGCCGGACTATTAGGGTTCGGTGAGTTTTACAGGGAGGCTGTCAGATGGCATTTGGGGGTAAGCGGCAGGGCAGGTTGACCGTCTTCTGACTTATACAAATTAGCGAAAACATGTTACCGTAGAATAACCATATTGCGTCATTTATGTTAAAACATATTACGATCTTGAGCTTGTTAGGATTCCGGGAATGAAACTTCAACCCGCCCAATTTCAGGAAAATCCAAAACCACGTTCGATCCGGGCTCAACAAATACAATTCCAGTGCAAGAACCGGTTGTTATGATATCGCCTGCACGAACCGGACGGTCATATTTAGCGCAGCTGTTTGCTGTACCTGCAATTAAATTAAACATATCGGCAATGGGGCTTGAGCTGGTGCCTGAAAATAAACTTTGACCATTGACGTTTAAATGAACTTCAGCCGTTGTTGCATTTACATCGTTCCAGTTTTTAGATGACGCTGCACCAATCACAATTCCATAATTCGACTGGTTATCCGCCATTTTAAGTGTGGCATCTTGTTCCATGCCATCTACCATGCGGGTATCAACAAGCTCGATCAGTGGGATCATCTCAGCGATAGATACTTGAATATCATCGCGCGTGTAAGGCTGATCTCGGGCGGGTAAATCGCGGTTGATACGAAACGCAATTTCACCTTCAATGCCGATCACATGAAATTTTGAAGCAGGGATTTTGACCCCTGATTCAAAAATTTTGGTGGCATAAATCGGTCCGGCAAAAGCAG
>JAPKAX010000163.1 GCA_028825025.1 Rhodospirillales bacterium
GAATATCTTTGTTTGTATCACGGGTGGGGCTTTGTGAGTACCCATTACACACCTCGCTTCATCAGGGTTTTGTCATTAATGTACAAAATCAACTTGAAAACCCGCTTATATCCTCTTGCTAAATGTTGGAAATCTCTTACTAATGACTTCTATGAAACCTACATTAGTTATACTCGTTGTTGGATTGTCGCCATCGCTTGTCGGGCCACATACACCACACTTAAAACGCCTTTCAGAACGCGGCGGATCACGTTCACTGACAACCGTTGTGCCGGCTGTAACTTGCACCGCTCAATCGACGTTAGTTACAGGTTTGATGCCATCTGAACATGGCATTGTTAGCAACGGTTGGTATTTCAAAGATTTGGCGGAAGTTCTTTTATGGCGACAACCCAATCAGCTGGTCCATGGTGAAAAAATTTGGGATGCTGGAAAAAAGAGAAACCCGGAATTCACCTGCGCCAAAATGTTTTGGTGGTACAATATGTACTCAACTGCTGATTGGAGTGCTACCCCCCGCCCTATGTATCCGGCGGATGGACGCAAAATACCGGACCATTACACCTATCCAACAGAATTGCGTGATGAACTAGATGCCAAATTTGGTAAATTCCCTTTATTCAAATTCTGGGGACCATTGGCAGATATCACCTCTAGCGCGTGGATTGCAAAAGCCACCCAACACATTATGGAAACACGAAACCCAACTCTTACGCTCAGCTATCTTCCCCATTTGGATTACAATCTTCAACGCTTGGGGCCGGATCTTGATCACCCACGCATTCAAAAAGATTTGAAAGAGATTGATGATCTTTGTGGTGATTTGATTGAAGCGGCTGAGCGCGATGATCGCCAAGTTATTGTTGTATCCGAATATGGCATTACACCTGTTACTGACGCGATCCATATAAACCGTGCTTTGCGCAAAGCAGGCCTAATACAAGTTCGTGAAGAAATGGACCGCGATGTATTTGATGCGGGCGCATCTGATGCATTTGCCATGTCAGATCATCAAGTTGCTCATATCTATGTAAAGTCAACGGAACAGATTGACGAAGTTAAAAAGCTGATCGAAGGATTAGATGGGGTTGAGCGCGTTTTAGATGCAGACGGTAAAAAGGCTGAAGGATTAGACCATTCTCGGGCTGGTGAACTGGTTGCCATATCCAACCCCGATCGTTGGTTTAGTTATTACTATTGGCTTGATGATGCAAAAGCGCCCGATTATGCCCGCACCGTCGATATTCATCGCAAGCCCGGATATGATCCAGTTGAGCTATTCGTTGACCCGGAACTAAAATTCCCAATGTTGACGATGGCTTGGAAATTAGCCAAACGTAAAATGGGTTTCCGCAATTTGTTAGACGTTATTTCTTTGAAAGATACCAAACAAGTAAAGGGGGCGCACGGGCGCTTAACCGATGATCCTAATGATGGCCCGATGATTATTAGCTCTCGTGCTGATTTGTTAAGCGACGGCGCTATCCACGCGACGGAATTTAAGCAACTGGTTCTTGATCACGTCTTTGATGGCGACGCTTAAGTTCCGGGAATGAACTTTTGAAAGATTAAAGTTAAAACAAAGCCACCAACAGCAACACCTGCAAAATACAGCTGACCCGTGCTTGCTATTAAAAGTGCGTCCAGCAAACACATGCCCGCAATCAAACTAACGACGGCACGTGGAATATCGCTAGGCCCGCGCCGCTTAACGAAAAACAGAGCCACCAATACCCAGACCGTAAACAGGCTCCAGAAAGGTAATAGATCGAGGTTATCAGTTACAAGTACACCGCCATAAACAACAGGGGCTCCTAAAAAGAGGAGCGGCCACAGGTTTTTTACATGTCCAAGATTTTCCTGTTTGGCTGTATACGTTAAGCCAATCAAATACGCCAAAATCAACAAGCATCCCACCAATACGGGCTGGCCGAGCATCAAAGTAAAACAAAGCCCTGTCGTTATATAAACAAAGACCCGACATAACCCCATGATGACAGGGCTAATGGGGTTGCCCTTATGATTACGGTTATAAGCAACAATGGTTGCCGCCAACCCAAGGCCGCCAATTGCGGGCCACATCCCTGTGCTGTCTGGAAAACTCCGGCCGATCCAAATCAATAACATAAGCCCAGTGGCCAACAAACCAAAGCCCCAAGCGAAAACAGTATCTTTACTGACTTGGCCAGATGGGATTGGCCGCTCGGGCCGTTCTTTAGCATCTATTTCTGCATCAAAGGCATCGTTTAAAAACATGCCCCCAATATAAAAAAGAGTTAATGCTGCTAAGATTGGTAAGGTTCTAGAATCCGTAATGCTAGCACCAACCAAAGCGATTGCGGCCATCATGTTGGTCCAAACTGTCGGAAGGTTTGAAACCCGGCCAAGCGTCATTGCCGTCTTTAAATTCATTATGAAAGTTGATCCTGTACCCAAGCGAGCTCACGTGCGATTGCGGCACTGACCCCAACGTTTTTGTAACTTTCAGGCAAAACATCCCACGTATACGTTTCGACTTCTAATTGTTCTGTAACGGGCTGCTCTTTATGAATAGCTAATATGTCTTTTAAGAACTGTTGAGTAGTGGCAACGGTTTGCATTTCTTCTAGAAAAATAGGAACATGAAAATGGGTTCGCCATTCCGAACCTTGCGCCGCATCAATTTCTTTCAAAGCTTCTGGAATATCTGAGTAACGAATAAGCGTACCGCCTCTGTTTTCAACGACCTGATGCATATAAACCGGTTCATTCATCTGTCCCAATTGTTTAACAGTGTCAGGCCCTACAGATGGAATCCGCATAGCCGAGCTTAACTGGAGTTTCGAGATTTTAATACCAGCGTTTTTCAATGCTCTTAAACTACCCCGTGCATCTTCAAACTCAACAGCCGCATGACACACATCGTAGCAAACGCCTAAATGTCGGCGAAGCGCTTGGGATGCGGCATCACTGGTTAGTCCACTAAGTGCAGACAATCGCGCAACAGCTTTATCACTATACAAGAATTTCCCGAAGAATGAGATTGTCTCATCAATAGTTTCGATCATGCAAAAAGGTTCTGGTTCTAACGCCAAATTAATTGATTTTCCAGTTGTCTCGCGAAGCTTCACTAAGTGCCATACATGCTGGATCATATTGTCAGAAATGGCATCTACAATGCTTGCATTGCCCTTCATCCATGGCTTGAACGTCCCTGGAACCGTACTGATAGAGCCCTCCATATCATCCGGCAGCAACTGAGCCAAATGGTCTGAAAGTGAGTTCGAATAACTTAGTCGTAAGGGATCGGCCCAATCGGGTTTGTACGCCCCTTCTTTAACGGGCTGGCCGTGAAAATTTCCATACGGGAAGCCGTTTAATGTGAATACGTAATAACCACCTTCGTTCAGGAACTCTTGTAACTCAGAAAAAGTAGCCGGATCACAAAGCGATACAGCGGCCTTTGCCGCTAACCGTAACCCAACACCAAGCGGTTGATCTGGTGATACTTTAGCTTTGATTTCCGGCAAATGACGGCGCAGCCCGGCGATCACATCCGGCCAAGTCTCTGCAGCGTGAATGTTGGTGCAATATGTCAAATGACCAAGCGATTGATCTGAGTTAACCAGCATTAGGCTTCCTGTCGTTCTTTTAACCACTGAATTGATTGCAAAACCAATTCAGTATCCATTTCATGCACTTCAACGCCAACGCCAATATCAGACAACAATGTGATCGTTAATTCTCCACCCAAGTGCTCGCGGAATTCCTGTAGACCAACCATTAACTCAAGTTCACCCACAGGGGTTCTTTTTTCAAGTGCGGCATGCCATAACTTGAACCCTAAGTGCTCAAGTAAAAAACAAATGCGATCTTCTTCACCAGCGTTTAATAACCCACTCAAAACGGAATACCTAGCATCAAGGGCAATACCAATTGCAACCGCTTCTCCATGGCGCAAATGATACCGGGTTAAGCCTTCAAGCTTATGTGCGGACCAATGTCCATAATCTAACGGGCGCGCACTTCCCATCTCGAACGGGTCGCCCCCATGGCCAATTTGGTGCATATGCAATTCTGCACAGCGCCGGATTAATGTCGCCATCGCATCTTTTTTAAATGTGGCTAATGAGTCTGCGTTTTTCTCCAGCCAACCAAAAAATTCTGCGTTACGAATAAGTGCGACTTTGACTGCTTCAGCCATACCCGCAATTTTGTCTCGCTCACCCAAATCCATAACGAAGTTGATATCATTAAGGACAGCAAAGGGCGGTGCAAATGTGCCAATGTAATTTTTAGCACCATACAAATTAATGCCATTCTTGACGCCAACGCCCGAATCATTTTGAGACAATACGGTTGTTGGAATACGAACATGACGAACACCACGGTGCGTCGTCGCACAAACCAGCCCTACCGCATCCAGTACAGCGCCGCCACCAATGGCGATGACATAGGAATGGCGATCAATGCGGAAATCATAGAGCGTTTGTTGCATCTGTTCGACAAAGTGGATATCAGATTTAATCTTTTCCCCGCCAGGAATAACAATCGGCGGCGTTACCAATTCAATAGAATCTTTATGGTGTGATACGTAAGCTGCAATATCGGTGATTAGATTAGGATACGCTTGCGACAACCCATCGTCTAAAAAAATCAATGCCTTGTGTGTTTTTTCAGGTTCTAAACGAGTCAAAACATCAACAAGTGAAGTGTTTTTTAGATCAAATAAATTTTCCGTAAAACAGACTGGGAATTCAAAGGGTACAGCAAACCGTTGCCAATGCGTTGTTGTGTCGGTTTTTGTCTCAATATCCTGATTTGCCATTACAGCCTCCACTCTGTTTTTGTTAATCATCCAAGATAATCATAAGTTGGCCCTTGATTTATATGTATGATTTACCCTATTAAAAAATTAATATATTTATTTATTCATAGCAAACAAAGGTCATAGACATGAAGTATTTCAATATTTTACTATTCCTCATGATGATCCCATTCCTTAGCGTTCAATATAATGACCCTGATGGCCCCATGTGGATTCTTATTTATGGCGTCCCTACTGTCTGGGCTGGGTTAGCAGCTTTTCGTTTGGATCTGATTTTAAACAACGACGCAAGTGCTGCGCTTTCTATTTCCGTCGCCGTAATCTTAGTTCTTACTGGTTATTACTGGCCCAACACAGCCGATTTTTGGGAGAAAGATGTTTGGTGGACCACAGAAACAGCACGTGAGGGCATGGGAATGATGATCGCTAGTTTCGTAATCCTTATCACCACGCTCACCATATGGTCAGCCCGAAAAAACTAATTTTCAGACTGACTTTTAAAGGTTTCAACTTCAACACTTTGCTGATCATGGGGAGAAACTTTTGTCCATAACATAAGCGACGATCGCCATGCGTTCATCCTTGTCATAAACTTCATCCCATGCAGGCATCTTTCTAAATCCTTTAGTTATCCGCTTATAAACGAAACTGGGCTTATAGCGCTTAGGTTTTAATTTCGGTGCTTTTCCTGGATACGCTTTGTAACCGTGGCAATGAGTGCATTGATCAAACCAAATTTCTTTGCCCTTTTCAAATTTCGATGCGTCAGTTAAATATTCTGACGTAAACTCAACAGGGACAAACACTTTCTTTTCTTCTGCTGAAGCCGGCAAAACACTATAGCTCCACATGAACATTAGTGCTGAAAACCCGACTATTATGCGACTTTTAATCAAGTAAAACTCCTTTGTTCGATTATGAGTAACGGATAAGATGTAACCATCTTTTTACGTACCAGACAGATATTCTTTTTCTAAATAAATGAATAAAAAATGATGACAAAAAAGCGCCGCTAGCTTTTTAACTAGCGGCGCTATTCGTATTTAGCTATCAGTCAGATACAATCTTATAGATAGTATCCATAGTTCCGTTAGGACCCGTTGTGACAGATGTCAAAGCGTATACGCTGCCTGCATTATCCTGAGCGAAAGCCAAGATGTAAGGCATTTTACCGGACATGTTTGTTACTTCAGCAACATCCATGCTCCATTTGTCACCAGACATGGTGGCAACGAAGATTTGGCCGTCCATTTTAGCAAAGCTCTTGGACCAATCGCCAAAGACGTACTTGCCTGTTAAGCCTTTGTCGGAGCTGCGGTCTACATAACCGCCAGTGACAGAAATACCCTTGCAACCTTTTGGCTGAGCTGAGCAGTTCTGGTACTCAAGAACTGGTAAGGTCAACTTGGCCTTGTCGCAAGACGAAGGGTGGTCATCTGGCTTTTGATAATCGAAGCAATGAGTTGCTTCCATCCGTCGCCATCCTAGGTTTGCACCCTTTGTGATAACACTGATTTCTTCAAAGCTGTTCTGTTGCACATCGCCACAGATCAAAGCGCCACCTTTTGTGTCGAAAGAACAACGCCATGGATTACGAAGACCATAAGCATAGATTTCTGGGCGGGCTTCATCGTTACCAACAAATGGATTGTCTGATGGAATGCCATAGTTGTTGTTGCCATCTGTTTTGTTGATGTCGACACGTAGTATTTTGCCGTGCAAAACGCTTAGGTCTTGACCGTTACCTTCGGTTACGTTGTGGCCAATGCCCCAATCGTTTGCATATCCGCCGTCACCGGCGGAAATGTAAAGGTATCCGTCTTGGCCAAAGCCGATCCAGTGACCGTTGTGGTTAAACTGCGGCCAATCGATGGATGAAATGATACGTCCAGAATTTGGATTGGCTTTGTTTGGGTCGTCTGCAGATACGGTGAACTCTTCAACAACGTTCGTGTGATCCCACCACAACATCTTTCCAAGGTCGCCTTGGAAATCAAGAATGGTTGAATAGGAAACATAGAATTTTCCATTCTTTTTGAAATCGGGGTGGAAAGCCAAACCAAGGGCTCCACGCTCGTCAAAATCGTGGAATTGCGTTACGATTTTGTTCCTGATATCAAGGAATGGAGATGGTAGAAGATTTCCAGCTTTATCAATGATTTTGATGTGGCCAAACTGCTCGACAACAAACTTACGATCATCGCCAGCGGGTTGAACCATTGCCATAGGTGAGTTTACACCTGAAACATATGGGACAAGTTTGATTTTGGTAGCAGCATCCGATGCTGTCGCACCAAACGCCAACAGACCTGCCGTTAAGGCAACACCTGTTAAAGTTTTGGATATACGCATATAAAATTCCCCTCCAAGGGCTAAATATAAAGCCTAAACTGTTTAAACTCGTTTTTTTAGTTTTAAGACGCTTTTTACAGCATCTGAATTGAACAGGCTTTTAATCCAAACGTTAGTTCTCACCTACCCAATATATATAGTTTAGTGCTGATGTCTTCAGTTGTCTAATGGATATTTCTCACTTTACGGAGGACACAGGGGGGGAGGCATGCAATCCACTGATAACAATGCATATTATTTATAAATCATTTAATTTCTAAATATGGATGTGACCGAAACTGACTACTATGGTGATTAAATTTCATCATTCTTTTTCATCTTAAATTTGAAAAAAACGGGGCGAA
>JAPKAX010000164.1 GCA_028825025.1 Rhodospirillales bacterium
TTTTAATTGATACAGGCGCGAGCGATGTTGTGTTATCGCCCTTAGATGCAAAGCGACTGGGCTTTAATTTAGAACGTTTACGCTATTCAAAAATTTATCGAACGGCGAATGGTTCAGTAAAAGGGGCTCCGGTCATTTTAGGGCAGATAACCATTGGTTCTATACAATTGTTAAACGTACCGGCATCCGTAAACGGGGCAGATATGAATAGATCTTTATTGGGGATGCGTTTTTTAAACCAGCTATCGCGGTTTGAAATATCAGGAAACCAATTAATACTAACGCCGTAATTTATTGCAAAATAGTGCCTTTGGGGCGTTCTTCAGCTAATAAACTTTCAGCAGCGCGGGCGATTCGTAACCATACAGCACGGCCTTTTTCATCGCCATTATCTTGCAAGTGATCCGCTTTAATTTTGGCACCAGCAGGTGCCATCTCTCCATACGTATCAATAAGTAAATTCGCTGTTTTCAAGACTTCTGAGTCCGTCGCCATCGGATATTACTCCTTTTGCACTTCCACTAAAACAACGATGTCGGTCAGGTTTACACCCAAACGGTCTTCAACAACCACAACTTCACCATTAGCAACAACCCGATTGTTGGCATGAACTTCAATATCTTCACCAACATTTCGGTTGAGTTCAACAACAGCGCCACGGCCTAATTTAAGGATTTGGGAAATAGGCATCATGGATGTCCCCAAAACAGCTGTAATCTCTACTTCAACATCAAGAAGCGCTTCAAGCTCTGTCTCTCTTGCAATAACACTGTCTGCGCTCGCATCACTATCAGCCATTTTTCAACCGTATCCTATTTCTATTAGACATATTATGCCGATAATTTGATTAACCGTGGGTTAAAACAAGCGTATATTTACAAATCCTATTTTAACACACAATACAGGAATTAGATGCCCCCGCTTTGATCAATTAATCCCGTCAGTAATTCCACACGTTCTAATAAGCTTTGAAGGGCTGGTTCTTTATAGCCGTGGGTTTCAAGTTGCTGTAGCGAATTTATTAGATAATCACGATTTAGACCACCAACTCCAACCGCATTCATAATCATATCTGCTGAACGCTCAATCCCTATATCACCTGCATATGTCGGATGGCTTGGGTCCGCAACATATGTGTATGATTTAACGGCTGTGTCTGATTGTTCTATTTCAATATCAATGGCAACAGCGCGGTACGCATAGCCAATCAGCTCACGCTCATCTAAATAACCAACTACATTTTGCCATTCTGACTGGGCAACACGAAAGGAGACACCTTGACATATACCGCCTTTATCTAACCCCATTACCAGCCCGGGTCGTTCTTGTGTTCCTCGGTAATGGTGCGAAAAAATGCAAAATGAACGATGATACCCTGTTAACTGGGCGGGTTGCTTATCAATATACGCAAACCCCGGGTTCCACATCAGTGAACCATAGCCAAATACCCACTCTAATTTGGTGTGATCAATTGCAGGTGGGGGCAAGGAATGCATGGGCTTAGGTGCCAGATTTTAAAGCGTGTTCTAGGAAATCTAGACGATCTTGGCCCCAAAATAGTTGCTCACCAACCGCATATGTCGGCGCGCCAAAAACACCAATGTCTAAGGCGTCTTGTGAATTACGCTCGAAGATTTGTGCAACTTCAACTAAGTCTGATTGTGTTAAAAGTTCAGCACCGTCCATACCTAAATCATTGGCGATGGAAACAAGGGTATCAGGGGCATTAATATTGCGCTCTTCAGCCCAAACAGCCCGAAGGTAGGCACCCGCCAAATCAATGCCGTTTTTCCCCTTTAAATCAGCCGCAATAACCATTGCTGAGGCTTGAAGGTCATTTACTGGAAAAAATTTGGGTTTCAAAATTAGAGGGATATCCAGATGTTGGCGCCAACGCTCAAGCTCTTGAAAGCGATAGGCTTGGCGAGCCGGTGACCTTTTTCCCAATGGAAGACCACCAGTTTTCGAAAAAATATAGCCCATATTAACAGGCTTAATTGCAACTGATGCCTTCATCTTTTTAGAAATATCAACAAAGCGCGTATGACCCATGTAGGCATAGGGGGAAGCAAGGGTTAGGTAATAATCGACTTGAGGCATCGTTTTAATTTCCAATATTAATAATGAAGTTCATATGATTGCTTTTGTAGGTTGTTGGTCAAGCGTCTAATTAGATGTTTTGGAATTCAATTTCCTTAAATTATGTATGGAAATATAGGTTCAAATTTTTTTGTTTATAAATGAGGCACAACATAATTCATAGTTAAAAGGTAACAAGCTGCCTTATGCGATTAAAATAGATTGTTAACTATGTTTTGTTTAATTGTTTAGCTTTTATGAGGATCAATCAAATGCCTCATGCGTCATGCAATAGCCACCAAGTTTTGAAGTTTCACTATACAATAATGAAGTTCGTTCTTTGGTTCAAGAAAACCAGAGCCATAGTTTTTTACGTTAACTATTGGGCCGATATTTAAAAACAAGATGTTGAAGCAAAAGACGAAACAGAAACGCGCCAAAAAAATAAACACATTTTCCCAACGAACAATGGTTTTGTTATCGAGTTTTTAAACCCCAACACTATAATTGTATGTATAAGGTTGCCATTATAAATTCGGTCTTATGCCCGGATCACGCGGTGTTGGCCGAGAATTTTCATCACTCTGTTGTGCATAGATGGATGTATACCCTTCTGACCAATCAGGTGGTATAGGGCACGGCGAACCATCCATATGCGCCCATTTAGCAGGCTCTCCACGAACAATCGTTCGTCCGTGGGGTGAATAGGTGTTTTTAGGCGTTGTATATGGAAACGCATCTGCTGCCGCATAAGAGTTTATCAATAAAGGCCGCCCATTTCCAGTTGTTGTTGTTGGTTTTGTGGAATGCACAGCACGGGAATGATGAATGGTGATTGATCCTTTTGGGGCCGGCATATAAATCGTTGTATCGGTATCATAAAGCGCCACGTCTTCATCGCGCATCGAGCCGGTCCATATCCCATTATCATCAAATTGCTCGTGGATTTGAGTTTTGTGGCTACCCGGAATGACCGCAAGCGGCCCATCATCAATGGTAACGTCAGCTAAATACGTTCCAATAGCTAAAACGTTGGCGTTTGTGTGCGGATAAAACGGTAAATCTTGATGCCATTTTACTTCATCCGTGCCACCGCCCCATTTGAAGTTAAGCTTGGAATGGTGAAAATAGATATCGGGGCCTAATAAATCCGCAGCAACATCGGCAATGATCCCTGTGGTAAAGTCCCAATAAGCTTGATGGCTTTTGTCGGGGTATTTCAGCCGACGGACAACTGGGTTTTCAGGAGTGTGGCCAGGACCGATATCAATTTCATCGTTGGATTCCGCCAGTGTCCGACTTTTTTCGATAAATGTTTTTGTAACTTCATTTAAGTGGTCGATAACATCGATAGGTATAAAGCTTTCCAGCATCAAACAACCGGTTTCGAAGTAGCTATCGCGCTGGGCTTGGCATAAGACACGAGGCGGATTAGATAAAATTTGTTCTGGTGTCATTTATGTATTCCTTTAATCAACTTTAATTAGAAGTTTGCCTGTGTTTTCACCCCGGTACAACATTTCTATTGCCCCCGGCGCGTGGTCCATACCGTCCAGAATATGTTCACGACTGCTTATTTGGCCGCTTCGGACCCATATGGCTAATTGATCAACCGCTTCCATATAGCGTGCATTGTAATCAAGGACCAAAAACCCGGTCATGCGCGCCCGATTGACCATTAATTGTCTGTGGATGCGCGGCCCCTGGGGGATTGTCTCCCATTCTTGTAGGGATGCGGTCCCACAAACGGTAATGCGTGCGCCTAATGCCAAGTGCTCGAACACAGCATCGCTAATTGGGCCGCAGGTGTTATCGAAATAACAATTTACCCCATCGGGACAAGCAGCGGAAATTTCGGCATTTATGTCAGACGCGTTTTTGTAATCAATAGCTGCATCGTAACCAAATTCATTCAAACAAAGCGCAATTTTTTCTGGTCCCCCTGTTATCCCCACTGCCTTACAGCCCTGAATTTTTGCGATCTGCCCAACGCAGGAACCGACAGCGCCTGCCGATGTAGATACAATAACCGTCTCGCCGCTTTGCGGGTTACAAACATCAAGCAAACCGAAATAAGCGGTAATCCCGTTCAAGCCCAAAACACCCAAAGCCAAAGTAGGCGATAAATCGTCACAAGCGATCCGGCGCATGATGTTAGAGCCGTCACTTATGGCAAATCGTTGCCACCCAAAAACGCCTGCAACCAATTCACCTACTGCGTAATCTAGGTTTTCAGATGCAACAATCTCCCCAACAGCAAACGCCCGCATCACATCACCAACAGGCACCGGGGGCGAATAATTAGGCGCATCATTAGCCCAACCCCGCATGGCAGGATCAACAGATAAATACATGTTTTTGATTAAAAATTGGCCCGCGCTCAAATCATCAACCGGGGCCGTATCGATGCTAAAGAATTCTGCTCCCGGAACCCCAACGGGGCGTGCATTTAAAATGATGCGGCGGTTTTCCATATTGCTCATATGTTAAGCTTATCAAAATTTATTTTCATCAATCATAGCAATTTCGAACGCTATGGCTATAGTTTTGACAAAATTTAAACGCATTAGGGAGACAATAATGTTTGTATCTGATTTATTAGCTGGTAAGCGCTATTTAATTACGGGTGGTGGTACTGGTCTTGGTAAAATGATGACCCGAAAGGTTTGTGAGCTTGGTGGAAGTGTTAGTATTTGTGGCCGCCGTGAACATGTTTTGGTCGAAACTGCTGATGAATTAAATGAAGAGTTTGGCCCTCGTGTCACATGGTTTACCTTAGATATCCGAGATCCTGAAGCCGTAGACGCTGTGGTCGATGCGGTTTGGGATGAAGCCCCGATTGATGGTCTTATCAATAATGCGGCTGGAAATTTTCTAGCGCGTACAGAAACTATTTCACACAGGGCTTTGGATGCAGTTTTAAACATCGTAGCTCATGGCTCAGCCTATATGACGCTGGCGTGCGGCAAAAAATGGATTGCAAATGATCGACCCGGTAACGTTCTAAGCATCATCACGACCTATGCATGGACGGGTTCAGCCTACGTATTGCCATCAGCCATGGGGAAAGCAGCAATCCTTGCCATGACCCGTAGTTTAGCAGTGGAGTGGGGGCCAAAAGGTATTCGACTTAACGCAATTTCCCCCGGCCCATTTCCAACCGAAGGAGCATGGGAACGCTTGGTACCAACCAAAAAATTGGCTGATGTTTGGGAACAACGAAACCCATTGGGCCGCACGGGCAAGCATGAAGAACTAATGAATTTAGTAGCTTATCTGCTTTCGGATCAATCGGGTTATATCAATGGAGATAACATAACAATTGATGGTGGCGAATGGTTGGCAGGGGCAGGTCAATTTAACTTCGCAAATATTCTGACTGATGAAGAGTGGGATAAAATTACACCGAAGAAAAAGGACTGAGTAATACTTTTAGGATCAACCCTCAACCCTCAACCCTTTATTAATTATAGTCATCACTTTCATAAAAGTTGTAGGCATTTACGCCATCAATAACAACACCATCAAATCCTTGGGAAATGATACCATATAGATATGAATTTGGGCCTCCGCTTACAATATCCTGCCAGCCTTGTTGCCAAAACTTAACGTTATAATGATCAGGGTCACTAAGAACAGGCTCGCTCAACCATCCGGGGGGGCTTGTGGCCCAATTCTTATTCCAATAATAATAATAACTGGCCGCATGCCCAATGTTCATATAGGCGAGCACCATTCGCCGAGCCCCGATTTTTTTATATTTAAGGGTTTCTACTGCTTGTCTGGATAATGGGGTGCGGCCATGAAACACATCAACCAATAAAGCGTCATAATTGGTGTCATGCATTTTGAGCGCGAATTGAGATTGCAGGCCATAGGATGCTGAATTCCGGATTGTTGCATAATTCTGGATCATTGATAATGAAAGAATGCTTTTTGGGTTTTCATTAGGGGGGCGGCTTGGGTACGTAGGTAATTTACTGATATCCGCGCTTGAAACGTCACTTAATAAAGATAAAAAACCACGTTTATTGGATAGTTTTTGAGCCTCATCAACAACTTTGTTCCCTTTACCAAAATCCAGAACCAAAACTTTTAGACCATTTTTCTTCGCGTGATCAGCCAAAGAAAGCATTTCTGTTTGAATTTCAATGGGGGGAGGAGCCCCGAAGGGACGATCGCCATGCGCATCGGCAAAAAACAAACCTTCTTGCATAACACCATCAATGGCCCGCATGTAAGTTCGGGCTGGTGTTTTTTTTGTATCATCTGAAATATCGCGCCTCATAAGTAAATCCAGTCCGTCTTTAGCGATGATAATAAAGTTTGGTTTTATTCTGCGCCCATATTCGGAAATGGATTGTACAAATTGACGCATTTTTTCGCGGTAATCTATAATCACCATATTATCAACGAGAGGTTCTTCTATCTCGGCTGGGACTGTTGTAATGCCTTGAATTCGAACTTGAGCTTGAGCATTGGCTGATACCAACAAAAGGGCCAAGGTAAAAAGCGTTTTAAATAAGACACAGCTGCTAAGTTTATTTGGCGTCATGGTTAAGTTTTCTCAGTAAATTAAAAGTCAAAAAAAATATAGAGTATAGGCGTTAATTGGACGTTTAAACCTTTTTGTCCATTTTCGCTATCACCGCTTTGTGAAGCTGTTCGAATCAATGCGCCTTATATTTAGCTTCGAACTCAAATGATGAAAAACATACATAACAAACCACTTACTTAGATTTTTGGTTTATGGGCTATTACTGGGGCTTGTTTGCAAATGCTCAAGTTCCGGGCAGCTGGACTTCTGAGTTGAAAAACACTGATTTCTTGAAAAGTCTGTTGATTTCAGTGAAATATTTTCCAGTGGTCCTCCGAAAAACGGTATTCCATCAATTGATAATTCAAAACTTATCGACTTTGCTGATGAACGTGCTGAAAAAATATTAGATAGAGCGCCTGTTATTGGCGTTATCATCAATGGCAAAGCGCGGGCTTATCCAATGGTTGTTTTAACTTAACGTGGCATAAAATTGTTAATGTTAAATTGGGTGGCATTCCAATTACCGTCACGTATTCCCATTGTGCAATTTATCGATTGTTTTTGATCGTAGATTAGAGGGTTGGCTATTGGATTTTAGCACCACAGAAAAGCTCAGTAAATCTGATCGCGTCTTGGCTTGAACCGTTCGCCAATTTCAATGCCCGTGCACCCTAAGGTCAGTTGCTTATTCCAAACAATTCAAATATCCGCTGCTATGGTCAAAACCCATATACCGGATACGATTCATCGCGCATGCCATTTCTGTATCGGGGTGAAATGCCTAAATACATCAACCCTATGTTCTGGGTTGTTGTTGTCAAAGGTAAAGCGAGGTCCTTCACGTATTTAATAGATAAAGGCTCTTTTAAA
>JAPKAX010000401.1 GCA_028825025.1 Rhodospirillales bacterium
CTGCTTCTGACGGATCCCCAAGAATAATTGCAATCAATTCTCTGTCGGCATCTGTCAGTTTGCCTTCAAACGCCTCGATAAGAGATTCAAAGCTTTTTTGATCTTGTGTGGTCATCTTGTCCCCACGCGAGGTGCGCTTGCAAATATTATAGCATATATAATATTTATTGCAATATTCGTTGCACACTTTACTTTTGAGCGCAACTTTAATTATGTTTGAAAATGACCTGATCCAAAAATCCTGACGACGCACACTCCCTCAAAATAACTCTAGCAACCAACTGCCACTTGAACGCATCCATGTATTTAGACTATCAGCCCTTGGCTTCTGGCTCAAATCACTCCCCCTGTCATTGCGCAGGCAAATCGCCAGCCAGACGCAACAAATGACAGCTCAAGCCAAACCGAAATATAGGGGGTTCTCTTGCCGCTTACGTTTAATTGAACAAATCATTCAACATGTTCTAAATTTTTGAGTTTAGGTACGAGAGGAATAAAAGAAATTTAGTGAACCTGTATACTGCCACCGCTCTCTGAATTACCTTTGGGCACTTAGACTTGATGTCTACGTCTTTCTTGATCCAAAACCGGCTCTACTTTTGCGTGTACGTTAGTTTTAACTGCCATGTTGGCCATTATATTTACTTCATGTTTTCCGCTGGTGCCCTCAGCCTTTGCGTGAATCAAGCGGCCCATCATAAGCTTTGATTGAGATGCACCCAAGGTACTTATCAACACCATAATCAAAAGGAAGATTGAAATAGACAAACGCGCATTCATTTTGGGGATAACCTGTGAATGAACAAACATTCGCACTCATTCAAACTAAGGCACAATGCTTTCAATCATAGTCTTTGATATACTATTTGGGCCCGTTAATATTGGGGCGCCTCAATAAAACCTATTGTATATCAGTCCCATTTTTACCAGTTTTCATTTTCATGTTAACCAGAATTTTGTATCAAGGATAGTTCCTATGGCGTCCGTTGACGCGAAAAACTTTCGTCCGAGGTCGACGAAGTCATGACACCCAGCAGTGCCTGGGTTGAAATGGTAAATGTAGATGGCCAGCGCGTTATGGAATTGACCGTACAACCCGGTTGGAAGTGGTCAAAGGATATCAAGCCTATGGTTGGTAGAAACAGCTTTGAAGTCAAGCATGTCGGGGTCATTGTTGAAGGCGCTGTGACGTGCAGCCACGACGATGAAATGGAAGTTTCCAATCCAGCGGGCAAAGCTTATGCCGTCGATCCGCGGCATGATGCATGGGTTGAGGGCGATGCTCAGGCAACAGCAAACGAATTTCATGGCGTTTGGGGTGAAACCGGCTGATTGACCCTATCCTTCAAGCTAAGAGCGCGGATAAACTGTGAGGCTGGGACAGCATGGCTTTCAATAATGCCCTATTTCGAAGAAATATTAGAACCTCTTAAAGTGAGAGCTTAAGGACACGCGCGATGCTTAAATCGTCCTACAAGCCCGGGCGTTAAATAGCATCTCTTGATG
>JAPKAX010000402.1 GCA_028825025.1 Rhodospirillales bacterium
GCTCAATAATTGACGCCACTCAGCGAGAGCAGCGGCACGGTTTAGCTTGAAATTGTCGCGTGAGTAGAGGTGGCGTTACCAAACAAAATTACCCCCGAATGAATTTACAAGGCCAATACTATAGGGCCGTGGTCCGCGGCCCTGCGCCCTTGGCTGGGTGCATGGCTCGCATGGCATCAGTCCTTGAGGAAGATTTGTTAATTTTGAGTAGTAATTCAAATTCGATGCACCAGCAGACAACCCGCTTTTAATGGGAAGTAGAATCCCAAATCTGGACATCCTCAGTTCTTTGACGTTATAGCAATTTCTAATTTACCTCGGGGCGCCCATTCGGGCTGAGACGCACAAGCGGACCCGCAAAACCTGATCTAGTTAATGCTAGCGTAGGAATGGTTCTGGATCTAATCCAATTCCTCCTTCGTTAAATAAGAGAAGCAAGGAATAGCCAATGAAAAGCCAAACAAATATTCATCACACGGTGCCCGTCGACACACTTGCTGATCTTTATGCTAACCCAGTTAACGCCCCAGTGGAACAACCTTGGCCAAACAGATCAAACGGCCCCCCCATTGAGGATGACGCTAAGAGGATTTTCATCGTAGGTGTCATGACATGAATAAAAAATTGAAAACTCCAAATTTGGAACATCTTAGATCTTTCCATCAAGTTTGTATTACCAGTTCAATCGGAGCAGCCGTAAAAACAACTGGAATTCCAAGAGCAACTTTGAGTCGGCATATTGCCTCGATAGAAGAAGATCTCTCATCAATCTTATTTATAAGGGGCGGCTCAGGATTTGCTCTAACAGATTTAGGGAAGACCGTATTTGAGTATGCTGATAATATTTTTAAAACAGCAACAAATTTATCTGAAGCAGTCCTATTGAAGAACTCAGAACTTACAGGACCAATTAAGATAATAGCAAGTAGCGGTATAGCTACGATATTATTGCCGTCGATAGTGGCGGACATTAACTTTGAATTCGAAGGCCTTCAATTGCAGCTGATTTCAAAGGGATCTGTTTCCATGGACAGCAAGCAAGACGCAGATATTGCAATTCAAACCCACAGGCCAACACGCAAAGATTTGATTGCGAGTAAAGTAGGCGAAATAAACTGTGGGGTTTATGCATCGGTTAAATACCTTGAGAAAAGAGGATTTCCCCAGTCCATTCAAGATCTTAAAAAGCATTGCTTCGTAGGCACTGTTCCAGAATCTTTGAAACAAATACTTCAAGGGCTTTGGGGACAGGAAGTTCTGGATCATGATAATATAATTAAATGTGAGGATTACCCACTAATTTGGCAATTGGTGGTCGCGGGATGTGGCATTGGAATGACACATCGTCTTCAAGGAGACGCCGAGCCATCCGTAAAACTTATTCTGGAAGAGTTTGGAGACTTAAAGTTACCAGTCTGGCTGGTAGCACAACCTGACCTTAAAAAACGCGCGCGGATACAATTGGTTTATAGCGCTCTAGCGAAACAAATGCGAGTAAAGCTT
>JAPKAX010000165.1 GCA_028825025.1 Rhodospirillales bacterium
GCGTGTAATTGTTTCAGGGGCTGACCAAGCTAACTAAGTTAAATACTGCTTAACCCACTGTCTCATCACTCTTAATTGAGCTTGCGATTTAGGGTTGTTAAAACGCCACTCACATTCCTTCAAAAATAGCCCAAAATACTCCTTCTGAAGACCATTAAACTTGCGCATATGGCGCTTGACTTGCGACCAGAAATTGTCGATCCCGTTGATGTGATTTTTCTTGTCTGCAAACAGTTTAGAATGATTGATACGGAAATGCTTGAATTCAGATACATCCAGCACGTCATCCTCTGTTACGATAATCAGTCTAATCCCCAATCGGATACATTACGTATAACAAGCTGTGTCAAAGTATTTATGTGATCTTCTCGTTCATTCAGCGCGGGTATATAATAAAACTCTTCCCCACCTGAGTTGAGGAACACATCTCGATTTTCAATTGCAATTTCTTCAATCGTTTCTAAACAGTCTGCTGAAAACCCAGGGCAGATGATATCGACCCGTTTCATACCTTCCTTGCCGAATGACTTTAAAATGTCATCGGTATAGGGCCTGATCCATTCTTCGCGACCAAACCGTGATTGGAAGCCTAAGATCCACTGGTCGTCAGTTAGGCCTAAATTTTCTGCAACAAGCCTAGCTGTTTTATGGCAAAAACAGGGGTAAGGATCGCCCTGGACGTGATAACGTTTTGGTATGCCATGAAAAGACATGAGTAAACAATCAGGAGTTCCATGCTTGTCCCAATGCTCTCGAATACTGTTGCTCAGTGCTTGTATGTATAAACTATAATCATAATAGGAACTCACGGTTCTAGTCTCGGGCACCCACCGCCATTCTTTAAGTATGTCTGAGACAGCATCAAAGGTTGTTGCCGTTGTTGCTGCAGCGTATTGGGGATAAAGCGGTAAAATTAATATCTTCCCGCAACCTTTAGCTCTAAGTGCTTCAAGCCCCATTTTAATGGAAGGTTGACCATATCGCATGGCAAGTTCAACATGCACATTTTCAAAGCCATTCTTTATAATAGCTTCTTGAATCAGAGACGCTTGGCGTTTGCTGTGAACAAGAAGTGGGGAGCCTTCTTCTGTCCAAATACCCTTGTAAGCCTTAGCTGAGCGTGCAGGCCTAAAATTCAAGATAATTCCATTTAATATACACCACCATAACAGCCTATTGGTGTCTACAACACGCGGGTCTGACAAGAATTCTTTTAAGTACGTCCGAACAGATGATTTAGTAGGGGCACTAGGCGTACCGAGATTAGTTATCAATACGCCTATAGATGGTAAACGATGTTGGTTTCTGTGAATTGATATTTCTTCAGGTGGAGAGAATGTCTGCATTAAAATTTACCTGCTAATTACTTTTTTATCACTTACGAATATTAGTCCCGTACCAATATTCTAGTCAAATAAAGGGGTCATAGGCCCATTGAAGAAGGGCCTGTCGTTGGCGAGGGCGGCAATCAAGATCTATGGGCTCGCAATTGGCTCGTATGCCACCGATGTGGCGCGGGCCAAAAGCCTTCCAGCGACCAATCTGATAACTATCAACACCGGAAATCCTTCGTCCCAAGGTATAGCGACAATACCACTGGAACCATCCCAGTGGATCCTCGGGCGTTATCCAGCCTTTGACTTGCCATTCGGCGCGAGTAAGCCCGGCTGTAACGCCGAAACAATTAAGGGCAACCTCATATCCGTCGGGGCTCAACTTGGCGTTCTTGAACCATTCGGACGGATATTCGTCAATATTACCTTCGAAATACCAACCGCCAAAAACACCAAACTTCAGCATCTCCTTCGGCGTGAATTGCGGTTGAAAATCCAGATTTGAGTATTTGTCCTGTGTATTGATGATCATTACCTATGTACTTTGGTTACCTGTTGTTGTCTACATTTACTGGCAATGCCGTACTTGTCGCCAATACGGCCTCATTTTGCGGTTTTACATCATCACAGCCAGGCGAATGACTTTAAGTGATGTTTTAAAATAGCGGAATGGATTATGATATTTCATTACAAAATTTTACGTAATTATCAAGACGCCTTCAAATTTAAGTTTAGTCTGACACTTCCAATATTCATAATGCCCTCTGTATGTGATTGTTCTGAGTTTATATCCAAAGCGGTAAATCCAATAATCGTTATGTGTAATTATTCCGCTGGGCGGAAGGGTTTTGCCAATGAGGTAGGAAAGTTAAGCGCCAAAAATTGCCAATTTCTGGAAATAATCACCAAAACTACGATGGTCGCTATGTAGGGTAAGCTGGATAAAACTTCGGAGGGAAGGCTGATGCCCAACGCTTGACCTTGAAGTTGAAAAATGGTCATGCTGCCAAAAAGCCACGCACCAAAAAGCACCCTTGCTGGGCGCCATGCGGCAAACACTACCAGCGCCAACGATATCCAACCTTTGCCTGCGGTCATGTTCTCGACCCATAAAGGGGTATATGCAAGCGACAGATATGCGCCACCAAGCCCCGCCATGGCACCGCCAAACATAACGGCCAAATACCGAATTTTAATAACGGGGTAGCCAATAGCGTGAGAAGATTCAGGGCTTTCCCCAATGGTTCGAACCACCAACCCGGCCTTTGTTTTGTATAAAAACCAGCTGATCAATCCGAACATAATAAATGAAAAATAGACCAAGGGATCGTAGTTAAAGAATAAAGGACCGATAACTGGAATTTCCGTTAAAAATGGAATTTCAAGCGGTATTAAAGCATCAAGGGGTGCACTTCCAAAACCTTTGCCAATAAAGGCAGAAACACCGGTGCCAAAAATCGCCAGCGACAAACCGGCTGCATATTGATTGGTTAGGAACGTTAGGGCTAAAACACCAAACAATAGAGATGCCAATGCACCCGCCGCGGCGGCAGACATAATTGCTAAAGGCATGGGAAGTCCGGCGTATGATACCCATACCCCTACGGCTGCGCCCACCAGCATCATGCCTTCGATGCCTAAGTTAAGGACACCAGATTTTTCTACAACAAGTTCACCAAGTGCCGCAAAGATTAACGGGGTTGCCGCAATAATGGTTCCTGTAAAGATGGCTATAAATAAATCCATTATGTAACCCCGCTTTTTATAGGCTTTGGGAACGGGGTAAATCGATAAAATATTAAAAAATCTGACGCCAATAAAAAGAACAATAACATGCCTTGGAAAATTGACGTTAACGCTGAGGGAAGCCCCAAGCTTAACTGAACCGCTTCACCGCCTAAATAGAGTAGGGATAACAACAGCCCCCCCAATACAATACCAACAGCATGGAGCCGACCAATAAAGGCAACAATAATTGCGGCAAAACCGTAGCCTGGTGAAATTTGAGCAGATAGCTGCCCAAGTGGTCCAGCCGCTTCAGCCATGCCGGCAATGCCTGCTACACCACCAGAGATTAACAGCCCCATCCAAATTGATCCTGATTGTTTGAAGCCTGCGTATCGGGCAGCCAAAGGGGCTGCACCACCGACTGACATTTTGTAGCCAAAAAAGCTGCGCTCCGTAAAAAACCACATAGCAAAAACAGCAACAATCGTAATAAAAATTGACGTATTTAAACGATACATGGGGTCAAACAGCTCGAACAAAGCGGCATCGGGTAGCAGAGCTGTTTGGGGGTAGTTGTATCCGTCAGGGTCGCGCCACGGGCCGTGGACCAACAAGGACAACAGCAGTGTAGCGATGTAGGTCATCATTAAAGTAACGAGAATTTCGTTGGTGTTCATACGGGCCCGCAAAAATGCTGGTATCGCCGCCCATGCCATGCCGCCTGCCATACCCGCGATGACCATCAACGGCAATAACAGCGCACTTTCAGGGTCTGGATAAAACAATCCAACACCGCTTGCGCATACCGCACCGATAACCAATTGACCCTCTGCACCAATATTCCAAACGTTGGCGCGAAATCCAATAGCTAGGCCGCAGCCAATTAAAATAAGCGGCGATGCTTTGAGTAACCATTCTGAAATCCCATTGATGGTCATTAGTGGAGTAATAAAGAAGGCAAAAAGCGTGTCGGCGGGGTTGTGGCCCAGCAGGGCAAACATAATGGAGCCGACAACAAGGGTTGAAAAAGTTGCATAAACAGGCGCTGCAAATCGCATAAAGGAAGAGGGTTCCACCCGGCGTTCAATTTGAAAACGCATGTTAAACGGCCTCGCCGATATTTGAATTTGGATTGCTTTTTAGACCTGTCATCAAAAGCCCAACTTCTTCAACATTCGTGTTCTTTCGATCTAAGGATTTCGACAGTTGGCCTTGGCATATAACATGCAAGCGATCACATACTTCGAACAATTCGTCGAGCTCTTCAGATATAATAAGAACAGCTGCCCCGGTTCGGCTCAGGTCAATGAGCGCTTGGCGAATAAAAGCAGCTGCACCCACATCAACGCCCCAAGTGGGTTGTGAAATAATTAGGACTTTGGGGCCAAGCTCAATTTCGCGGCCAACAATAAATTTCTGTAAATTTCCGCCTGATAAGCTATTTGCTGCTGATTCATAACCGGTGGTTTTGACGTTGAATTTTCGAATGATTTGGGCAGCAAAATCATTCGCCTTACCCCTTTGTATCATCCAATGTTTGACCATTCCTAGGCGGTGCCCGGTTAACATGGCGTTGTCGCTTAAATGGTGGGGAGGGACGGCCCCCCGGCCTAAGCGTTCTTCCGGAACAAAAGCCAAGCCCCGTTCACGTCTATGCCCGGCGTCTAATTGCCCAACATCCTTTCCATCCAGAGTAATAGTATCAGCCCCTTTGAAAAGCACCTCACCACTGAGAAATGAAATCAATTCAGCTTGCCCGTTACCAGAGATACCTGCAATCCCAACAACTTCACCGCCAAACACGGATAATAAAACGTCGTTTAAGCTGACACCAAAGGGATCATCAGAAGGGGCCGTTAAATGATCAACATTTAAAAAAGGAGTATCGCTTGTGGTGGATGGGTCCAAATGGGTTTCGGGTAAATCCGCACCAACCATCATTCGGGCAAGTTCAATTGGCGTTGATTGTTTTGGTTTTGCCGTGCCGGTTATTAGGCCATTTCGAAGGACGGTTGCGGAATCACAAAGGACTTGAACCTCGTCCAGTTTGTGGCTGATGTATAATATACTGCATCCTTCAGCAGCAAGTTGACGCAGAGTTTCGAACAGTTTTGTGACGGCTTGTGGGGCTAAGACGGACGTCGGTTCATCCAAAATCAAAAGCTTGGGCATTTGCAACAAACACCGAACTATTTCGACCCGCTGACGTTCACCAACCGACAAATTGCAGACGAAGCGATGAGGGTCAATCGGCAAGCCATATTTTATCGATACATCGCGCACTCTATTCGCCAAAGCGGTTAGGTCGAATTTACCAGATACGGAAAGCGCAATATTTTCAACAACGCTAATCGATTCAAATAATGCAAAATGCTGGTAAACCATTTCGATACCCAACGCCCGCGATATTGATGGCCCGTGAGAGGCTATTGGGTTTCCATCGAAAACCATCTCTCCTTCATCGGCACGAATGGCACCATAAATGATTTTCATTAACGTGCTTTTTCCAGCACCATTTTCGCCCAGAACCGCGTGGATTTCCCCCGGCATAACCGACAAAGATACGTCATCGTTAGCGATAACACCCGGATAGCGTTTGCATATATGACGTAGTTCTAGGCGCGGGGTCATATTAGTTTCCAACACATTTGGGAGCTGTTCTTGAAATTTACGAAAGGATGGCATTGCTCACGTGTCGAGCAATGCCATCTAATCATAAGTATTGGACGTCAACCTTAACCAAGTTTTCCGACCATGCCTTTTACAAACCAGTTAAAACTCCGGATATCTCCTGTACTTAAGGTGCCACCGGCTGCGGCTCTGACTTTATTCGCTTGGTCTTTTACTTCACCTGCAAATGGGTGCAATGAACCCGCAATAATCGCCGCTTGTGCTTTTGCAATCTCTGCTTTTCCAGCAGCCGGAATATCAGAATTTAAAGGGGACATTTTCACGACTCCTTCAGACAATCCCTGCCAACGTTCGCTGGTTTTCCAAGTGCCAGCAGCAACTGATTTTGCAGCGCTTACATAGATGCTGGACCAATCAAGGGTGAAGGCTGTCAAATGTTTTCCGTTGCCAAATTGAGCCATGTCGCTGGCGTAGCCAATGGACCATACATCTTTTTGTCCCGCAACTTGAACGCCGGTTGCTGTATCTGTCATCGAACAAATAACATCACACCCTTGGGAAATTAAAGTGTTTGCAGCTTCTTTTTCTTTTCCGGGATCAAACCAAGAATTAAGGAAAATAACGCTACAGGTCATATCGGGGTTAACGCTTTGAGCGCCCAACAAAAGGGCGTTCGCAGGTCCAACAATATCGGGGATTGGGAATCCGCCAATAAAACCAATTTTGGCCGATTTCGAGACATGACCCGCAGCAACGCCTGCTAGATATGTCCCTTCGAAGTATTTAGCTTCAAAAGTGCCTAGGTTTTTTGTGTGTTTAATGCCGGCGCAATGTTCGAAGGCAACGCCTGGAAAGCGTTTGGCTACTTTTTGCATTGGCGTTCCGTGCGAGAAGCTAGTACCAAAAATTAGTTTGTTTCCGCTACTTGCCATTTCACGGAATACACGTTCTGCATCTTGGGGTTTAAAAATACTATCTATGGTTGTTACCTCTACTTTGCTACCAAGGGCTGCTTTAATGGCATCAACACCAAGGCTGTGCTGTTTTGTCCAACCAATCTCAGAAACGGGTGACACATATACGGCACCAACTTTTAGGACTTCATCAGCCATGGCCAAATTACTGAGGCTTGTTGAGCCTAATGCCGCCCCTGCAGCTGCGGAATATTTTAAAAAGTCACGTCGTGTTGAGTTCGTCATTTTCATTTCCTTTTGGATTTAGTTTTAGGATACCTTATTTTTGTAGGTGCAATTCTGCGGTTTGCCACATTTTTATTATTGTTCGATTATTTGATATAAATTATAGTAATTTGATAGGATATTCAAAGATAAATTAAAAATCGCAAAAGCCTTATTGAAGCGAACACTTGTATAAATTATTAGGGTGTTCTGTTAAGTTGGTTAATATATGCCCAAATTATCAATGATTTGGGTGATCTTGTCGGGAAAAGATGTGACTAGAGGTGCTAAAACCAATTCTGTTTTGATGCTGAAATCATCAATGATTGGTATATAGTTGTCGATTTGGCTGTGTTTGATCATAAAGACAAATATCAGACAAAATTATTGGGTATTGATGTGGTCGCCAAATGTCTGAGCCTTCCCAATATTAGTGTTATACGTAACGATACGGGAGAAAGTGTGGCTACGTGCCTTAAATACGTTTTTGTTTGGGGCTGTTTGAGGGAGCCGATCCTAGGAAATCAATT